>CALEEY010000268.1 GCA_937877085.1 uncultured Bacteroidota bacterium | reverse complement strand
TTCAAAGCTCATTACATCTGCTATTTCCCGGCCCATATAGAACCGTCCGGATCCGCCCTCCGTCGTGGACTGTTTCTCGGAATAAGCTGTAGGGTCTGTACAACCAGTGGCAATCAATAACCACAAGGCGCACAGAGTGTTAATAAATCGATAGGATAACCGAAGAGACACGGAAGACTGGGTTTTGGCGGAAAAGTATCCTGCATACTATTTCTATTTGGAAAGGTTTTAAATGAGAAGGCGGGGCGGGCCGAATGGCCCGCCCCGCCTTCATACAGGGTGCTGTCATCAAAAATGGTTAGTTATCGGTCGTAAACTGACCATATTCGAACCAAACCAACATGCCATCCATGGTCTTACCAAACGGATAACCTGCCTTTCTATAGTCGTCCAACGCCGTCCGGCAAAAACCAGAAACGATCTTCCTCATGGAGGCAGTATTTGCCCGGCGCGTTGTCGCATCTTTATCGTAATTGAGATCTTTCATCTGGCTGCTTATCAATGGGTGACAAATCATTTTGCTATGTTCAGATTATCGACAGCATGGCCAAATCCTAAAGAGACAAAGGACGCAAAAAGACGACCAACTAGCTTTTATTCATCCTTTAATTGAAAGAGTTCTTTCACAACATTCCAATTCGTCAAATCGACCGACTTTTTGCCGAATGGGAAGCCGTCAATGACCACAGCTTTGATAGTCCGGTCTGGAAGCGACAGGAAGTTCACGGCTTCTGTCGATGTTTCGTAAAAGACCTCCAAAAAGTGATCGTCATATCCATATCCCATCGACACGGTATAGTCTACAGCTGGTAAGTCAGGAGATTCGACGCCAAATGTATAGGGCATAGCTGTCCAGGTCCCTTGGTCTCTAAAAAAGAGTAATACGGCGCCTTCATCGACCACCGATGGTGTTATGTCCGGCACGTTGTATTGCACGGAGGCAACCGTCCCGTTGATATCCGCATCTAGCATGTTGAACTCAAAATTGAGGGAGAACACATTCGCGTTCCCTGGAGGTCCTTCGGGTCCAACACCTTCTTCGAAGACACAGCCTGAAGCCGTAAAAAGCAAGCACATAATCACGAGTGTATCTATTCGTTTCATCTCATACCTCCGCACCTAAAGGCACATTTTTGGTCTGCGTAAAAATCCGCAAACATCGTATTCTAATCCAATCCCTTTCTTTCTTCCTCATGAAAGATGAGGCTCGACTCCTTTCTTCCAAAACACACGCCGAAATGCACGGAATCCCAAATCTTAGTCCTAGAGCTCATTTTGACTGTTTAAGAATTTCAAATCTGTCCACCTTTGACTACAGGTATCCAAATTTTAGCCTAAAATTGTACATCTCAGCCGGGACAAATTGACTGAAGCACGAAACAGATCGAGCGTATTTATGTAGGCTAAATTCACCAAAACCCTTGTGGGTTTTTCTGTTTTCTAGGGCCTTTTTGACCACCTGTAACAATGATCCACGCCGTAATTATGGCCGGCGGCATCGGAAGTCGGTTTTGGCCGATGAGTCGCCGCGATAGCCCAAAACAATTCTTGTCTATTATCGGTGAGGACACCTTAATACAGAACACGGTTGCGCGATTGAACGGGATCGTTCCAATCGAAAACTGCCATGTAGTTACCCACGTTCGGTACGTCGAAAACACCCTCCAGCAAATTCCGGCCATGCCTGCGAGCAACATTTTGGCCGAACCAATCAGTCGAAATACCGCTCCTTGTATAGCATATGCCGCCCTAAAGATCTTCCAGAAAGATCCCAATGGGGTTATGATTGTTCTTCCTGCCGATCATGTTATTCGCAACGTACGCAAGTTCCATGAGGCCCTGAAAGTTGGTATTGAGAAGGCAAATGAGGAAAACGCGCTGGTCACGATTGGTATTGAACCGACGTTTCCCGCCACAGGCTACGGATATATCCAATTTGATCCCGAAGACTCAGACGACTCCGACGACCCGAAGGCCTTATTTGTGAAAACGTTTGCCGAAAAGCCCAATATCGAAACGGCTGAGCGGTTTTTGGATTCGGGTGATTTTTTGTGGAACAGCGGTATGTTTATATGGAGGGTCGACTCGATTCTACATGCGTTGGAGCAACACCTTCCCGAAGTTTTTGAGGCTTTCGCCGGACTGGAAAAGGGATTGACAGAGGAGGAAGAGACCAGCGTGGTATTGCGATCCTTTCAAGCCTGTCCATCCATTTCGATTGACTATGGAGTGATGGAGCGAGCAGATAAAGTCTATGTCGTTCCAGGCTCCTTTGATTGGAGTGACGTCGGAGACTGGAAAGCCGTCTACGAATTAAGAGAAAAAGGAAATGCCGGCAACGCCGTCGAAGGAAATGTTATCCTGCATGACTCCAGTCGATGCTTCGTTCAGGCGGGAGACAAATTGGTTGCTTTGATTGGCGTGAATGATTTGGTTGTTGTCAACACCGAAGACGCGCTTTTAGTGTGCCATCAAGATGCTACTCAACGGGTCAAAAATATCGTTGATTATTTGTACACCCATCAGTTGGACGATTACGTCTAACCTTCGGCATCCTTTGTTATTTCTTCTTGATTCTACGTGCATCATAACTCCGGGAGTGACGTACGGGTCGAATTGTGACTGACTGGTCATGTTCTGACTGCTAACCAACGTAGATTTCCGTACTCCCTGTAGGCATGCAAATTCCGGCTCAAGACTCCCCTGACCGTCTGGCTCCACCGGCTCGCCTAGTTCCCCCGGCTCGTCAAACGCGAAGGGAACGGGAGATTCAATATAAAAGACAAGAAATACTGCTAGCAGCTCAAGAAGTGTTTGCGGAGAAAGGATACCAGCAAGCCACTTTGGAAGAAATAGCCCATCGCGCTGAGTTTGGAAAGGGCACATTGTACAATTACTTCCCTTCTGGGAAGCAGGAAATCCTGTTAGCCATATTTGAATCGCTATACGATCAGTTGTGTGAGCTGATTTCGGTGACGTTTAGCGAGCGATCTACTATTGGGTTTCCCGATCAACTTCGAAGCTTTTTTGAGCATACATTTTCGTTTTTCTTCGAAAAGCTGGACCTGTTCGTCATCCTTATCCGGGAGGCCCACCGCATGGGGGTCGGCGACGACCCCTCTCCGCAAGCTTTCTTTGTTCAGCAACGTAACCGCACAGTCGAAGCACTGGCCGTTCCGATTCAAAAAGCGATCAATCGCGGCGAAATTTTTACGACTTCAGCTTCATTCCTCGCCCATCTAATCCTGGTCAATGTGAACGGATGTCAGATGAAGGCTTGCCATATTTTTTCAGATCCGGAGGCTCATTCTCCCAAATCGTCGAAAGAAATGGCCGATTTTCTAACAGGACTTATATGTAATGGTATCGCCAAACCTCAGTCCCCCTTACTCGATGCCTGAAACGAACGATATGACAAGATATTTTACTCCAATAAAGACCCTATCGCTTGCAGTTATTCTGTTCGCGGCGGCCATCGTTTTCCCAATTGCGACGGCTCAAGCT
Organism: uncultured Bacteroidota bacterium; assembly: GCA_937877085.1. Lineage (GTDB taxonomy): Bacteria > Bacteroidota > Rhodothermia > Rhodothermales > UBA10348 > UBA10348. Next base: position 14,983 of record CALEEY010000268.1, on the reverse strand, counting down.
CAAGAAATGGCGAATCTAGATTCGCAGCCCAAACTGATTTTGACGCTGGACGAGGCCATTACGGTGGCGCTGGTAGAAAACACAGCTCTCGAAAACATTAGGCTGGATCAGGACTTTTCCGATTCCCAAATAAAGGAAGGCTGGGCCGAGCTGTTCCCACACGTCGACTTCAATTCATCCTATACGCGCAACGTTCGCTCCGCCAATCCTTTTGCCGGATCTGATGCAGGCGGACTTTTTGAAACGTTGGGATTTTTAAATTGGATATCGTTCAACGAGCAAGCCCGCACGGACAATGATGCCGGTTCAAACCCCATTTCAATCGGCGAATACTTTCAGCGCGTCCAACAAGGATATACCAACGCTGGTATTGTACCGAATACGTCAAGCAACCCGTTTAGCGTCCCAAACGTTTACAATAACGGCCTTTCCATCGTTCAGAAAGTGTTTGATGGCCGGGCCATTTTTGGAGCCTACGGTGCATCCAAATGGCTCAAGCCCTTTAACGAATACGCCGTTTCGCGCGAAGAACATCGGTTAATCAATCAGGTCAAAACGGCTTGGTTTAGGATTCTGCTACTAAAAGAGCAGGAAAACGTGCTGGCTCAAAGTGTCAGTCGCTCGGGTAGAACGCTCGACGAAGTCTCTCGGCAGGTCACCCAAGGTGTAGCACCCAAATTTCAACGACTGTCGGCCGAAGTAGAGCTTGCCAATTTGGAAACCCAATTGGTTCAAGCACAGACCAACAGCGCGGCGGCTCTAGATAACCTAAAAATATTGCTTTCCGTCCCCTCTGAATATGAGGTTGAAGTGAGAGGCACCCTGGAAGGAAGTATGGACGGAAGTATGGTCGCAACTTCTTTGGAAGACGCCGCATTAATTGCCCTCGAAAAAAGACCTGATTTAGCGCAATCTCGGATATCTATTGAATTGGAACGCATCCAACTTCAGGTGGCAAAAGTTGAATTCCTACCTACGCTGGACGCCTTCGCCAATTTCAACTACCTAGGCAACGTTCCTGATTCACGTTCGGTGATTTCGTCCTCCGCTGCAGATCCTTTTTCGTTTTCTGAGTCTAATCGGGGCTATTTCGATACGGCCTATTGGGATCGAAGCACCAACGTTGGTTTTCGCTTGAAATGGAATCTTTTCAACGGTTTTGCGTCCAGACAACATGTCCAGCAACGAAAAATTGCCATCCAAAAGGCCGAAAACAACTCCGAATTTTTGGCGCGTACTATTCGGGTTGAAGTGGAACAATCCCTGCGAAATTTGAGGGCCGCCCAAACCCGCATGTTGAGCCAACAACAAAATGTTGAACGCGCGGAATTAAACTTTGAATATGCCGAGTCGCGGCTAAAAGAAGGCGTGGCCACCCCTCTTGAAGTTCGTGAAACATCCAACCAACTCGATCAGAGCAAACTGGGCTATTTGCAAGCAGTCCATGATTTTCTGGTCGCTCGAAGCGCTTATCAAACGGCCATTGGCGATCCAGGAAATTATTCTGCCGATTCGCCAGACGGAAACTAGATAAAACGTCTCACCCTCCATTTTTCCTAACCTTGAACCGATTTCGGTGTCCTGATAGCACACTGAAAATAGTACCTAAAGCAAAATGTCCCGATTTAATTCATTTACCTTCGTAGCTGCCTTCGCAATTGCAGGTACTCTCCTTTTATCTGCATGCGGTGGACCTTCGGCCGAATCGGAACCTACCGAGTTGGCGCCAAATTCGAACGTGCGGATCGTGAGGGTAAGCACCTACACCGTGGCATCGCAGTCTTTTGAAGAAATCATCCCCGTGACGGGGGTTTTGACTTCTCCTCGCGATGCCTCGCTTTCGGCTCAAACATCTGGGACTATCATCTCTGTGGCCGAGGTTGGATCTCGAGTGGAAAGAGGCGACGTCGTAGCCAAGCTTGACGATCGTTTAATACAAGCGGCATTGGAGCAAGCGCAGGCTACTCGCCTTTCGGCCCTAGCTGCGTCTGAATTGGCTCAGGACCTATTCACAAGACAAGAACCTTTGTATAGAGATTCGATCATCTCGGCGATTGAGTTTGAAAACGTCCGTTCCCGACTGAATCAAAGCAAAGCTGCTCTTGCCCAAGTGGATGCAGTGGTAGCTGGGGCTAAGCAACAGCTTGAAAACACCTTTGTGCGGGCTCCGTTTTCCGGTGCGATTGAGGGTCGGATGGCTGAAAAAGGAGAACAAGTCATGCCAGGCTCGCCCATCGTTCGGATCGTCGACACGAGTAGCTTGAAAATCCAAGCCGGCGTGCCCGAACGATATGCTTCCGACGTAAGGGTTGGGACAAATGTAGAAGTATCGCTTAAAGCCTACAACGGGGACTTGTTTGGCGCCAAAGTAACGGTAGTTGGAAATGTTATTGATCCCCAAAGCCGCACTTTCCTCATTGAAGTCAATGTCTCGAATAGTGGCCGAAATTTAAAGCCTGAGATGATCGTCGATGTACTCATCTCGAGACGTGTCTTAAAAAATCAAATAGTGCTTCCTCAGACCTCCATCATTTTGGATGAAAATGGATCCAGTGTCTATATCGTGGATGAATCGAACGCTAAAAAGGTTGCGAAATTGGTGCACATTGAAACCGGTGCCTCCTACGGAGGACAAACGGTCATAACCAGTGGACTCGAAGCCGGAAGTCAAGTAATTACGGTGGGACAAACCATGGTTTCAGAAGGAGATTTGGTCGAAATCGTTGCGGACGCATCTTAATCCGACTCATTCAGGCCCAATAAATAGACCAAATTAAATCTTGTCCAGGATATGAAAATTACCAATACGGCTATCGACTATAGAACGACGATTCTCGTTCTCACAGCTGTACTCACCTTGGGGGGGATCTACAGCTACGTAACCATCCCCAAAGAAGCCAATCCTTCCATCGAAATCCCCAATATCGTTGTTACGACGATATATCCGGGAGCTTCGCCCGATGACGTGGAATCGCTCATCACCCAGAAAATTGAAAAGGAAGTTCAAAGTATTAATGGAATCAAGGCGATTCGATCCACTTCGACGGAAGGAGTGTCGAGCATCATTGTAGAATTTGAACCCGACGTTTCCATTGACGAGGCGTTTTCCAAAGTTCGAGATAAAGTTGACTTGGCCAAGTCGGAATTGCCTTCCGATGTAGAAGAGCCCATTGTCAATGAGATTGATTTTTCAGAATTCCCCATTCTCACAATCAATCTGTCTGCTCCTTACCCTTTGACTCGTCTAAAGGCTGTAGCCGAGGAATTACAGGATGAATTGGAATCTATTCCAAGTGTTCTTGCAGTAGACCTGATTGGAGGCTTGGACCGCGAGGTAAAAGTAAATGTAGATTTATCGCTGCTGCAAGGATACAACATTACGTTTTTGGATCTGGTAAACGCCATTCGTGACGAAAATACCAACCTTCCTGGCGGCTCCATTGATGTCGATCAATCCAATTTCCTGGTTCGTGTAAACGGAGAGATTAACGACCCGGATGAGCTAAATAATATTGTCATTAAAAGCCCGAATGGCATTCCTATCTACATTCGTGATGTGGCCACCGTGGAGTTTGGATTTAAGGAGCGCACGTCTTATTCGCGCCTCGCTATTTTCAAAACGGAGGACGAAGACGATGAGCTTCAAACCCTTTCGGCAGAAGAGTCGAAGCTTTTGCCGGTAATAAGCCTGAACGTCAAAAAGCGATCAGGTGATAACATTTTGGAGACCGTTGATCAGGTTGGCGCCGTAATGGACGCATTTGCGTTCCCATCTGGCACTCAAATCATTATAACCGGCGATCAATCGGTATTTGTTCAGGACTTGATTAAGGACCTCGAAAACAACATCATTAGCGGTTTAATCTTCGTGATTGCCATCCTGTTGTTCTTCTTGGGAGCGCGAAATGCCACGTTGGTGGGCATTGCGATTCCTCTTTCGATGTTTATTTCCTTTTCCGTATTCCAGGCCTTGGGATATACATTGAACTTTATCATCCTCTTTTCCATGATCATTGCATTGGGAATGTTGGTTGATAACGCCATTGTTATCGTAGAAAACATTTTTCGCTTTCGAGAGGAGGGCCATTCCCGATTTGACGCGGCAAAAAAAGGAACGGCAGAAGTAGCTGGAGCGGTGATCGCGTCGACGTTAACGACCGTTGCGGTCTTTTTCCCGATGTTGTTTTGGCCTGGGATGATTGGTGAGTTCATGAGTTGGATGCCACTCACGCTCATTATTACCCTGCTCTGTTCTTTGTTTGTGGCCATCATTATCAACCCCGTGTTTACCGGCATTTTTATTCGGTTAGAAGGAGAGGTAGATCCGCCACGCACTCCGATGGCCAAAAAACTTATCTGGGCAACGATCGCAATCGTTGGACTAACTCTTGGCATCGTCAATTGGAAGTCACTTCTCGTCTTTGTTGTAGGAGTTCCGCTAACCATCTTTCTGCACAATCGCATCTTCAAACCCATCGGCGATCGTTTCATAACGACGGGTCTTCCTAATTTTATTGAAATGTATCGCCGAGTGTTGTCCTGGATGTTAGAGCGAAACTATGCTCCTAATCGGGCCTTGCTACGGAACGCGTTTAGCCTTGGTGTTTTCACTATTGGTTTTTCGTTACTAGTGATCGGCGGACTTATTTCGTCTACGCTTGGGCAAACTGCGAGTATGGTGTTCCTAGTCCCAGGCGGCCTCGCACTCGCAGTCGGAATTATCGGCATCCTGATTCACACAATGGAATCATTGATGTTGGGGAAATCGGGTAGTATAAAAGGCGGTATTATATTCGCCCTGGTGTCTGCTTCATTCTTGACCCTCATGTGGTGGCTTGAAAAAGATGTCGATTTTACCACCGCGACGGAATTGATGGTCTTCCCCGCGCTCGTCATTCTCGCGGGCTTTATTGGCAAGTTGTATGTAAAAAGGGATCATCTAATTTTAACTGATAACCGAGCTATTCTGCTGAATAGTTCGGTGGGGTCGTTGATCCTGATCATTTTCATGTTTGCGATGGCGCCGACGGGTGTCGAGTTTTTCCCCACCACTTCTCCTTCCCAAATCATGGTGACGGCCGAAGGGCCCCTCGGGATGAACCTCGATGCTTCAAACGAATTGGCGGAAGAGGCTCGAAGAAGACTAGAAAGCCTGCTCACGGGCAACGAAAATGCGCGAGAGAATGTCAAGAATATGGTTGTAAACGTCGGGGTCAGTGCGGACGCCGCGACGGGTAGCTCGGCAGCTAGCCCCGAACGCTCTCGTGTTACGCTAAACCTCGTAGATTATAAAGACCGAAGCGAGGATAGTTTTGACACCATGGAAAGTATTCGAACGCAGCTTCAAGGCATTCCTGGATCAGAAATAACCTTTGCAAAAGATGAAGGAGGCCCTCCTACCGGTCCTCCAGTCAATATTGAAATTAGCGGCCCGGAGTTTAAAACCATTGCTGAAATCGTTATGGACGTCCGGGGTAGGCTACGAGAGGCATCTGAAACTCAAAGCATCCCTGGTTTAGTGGATGTGCAAGACAACTTGAGCTTTGGGCGGCCGGAGTTAAACGTTGTGATCGATCGCGAAAGGGCCGCTCGTTTCGATATTTCGACTCGACAAATTGCCACAACGGTCCGAGCCGCGGTCAATGGAATTGAGGCCGGTAAATATCGGGATGGTGAGGACGACTATGACATCGTAGTACGACTGCGAGAAGATGATCGCGCTTCACTTGAAAGCCTGCGAAATCTCTCGATAATGGAGGAAGGTAATCAAGTCCCGCTTGTGTCTGTTGCCGACCTCAAAGTCGGTGGAGGCCTGGGAAGTGTGACTCGTCTGGATTTATCGCGGGTTGCTCTCGTAACTGGAGACGCCGCACCCGGATATAACAGCGCCGAAATTCTAGCGCAAGTGCAAGCGTATCTAGCGCCTTATCAAGCCGAATTACCTATCGGATACACGATGACCTACACCGGGGAAAATGAAGAACAGGCCGAAAGTTTTGGATTCCTTTCGGTGGTTATGTTGGTTGGGGTTTCTTTGATCTTTATGATCATGATTGCCCAATTCAACCACGTTTCATCCCCTTTTATCATTATGGTTGCCGTTGGTTTTAGCCTCATTGGAGTTATCCTTGGGCTAATTCTTACGCGCACACCGTTTGGGTTGATGACCTTTATTGGCGTGATATCCCTCGCGGGAATTGTGGTCAACAATAACATCGTGCTCATCGACTACATGATGCAGTTGCGTGCCCGAGGCGTCCAGAAACGTGAGGCTATTATCGAGGCGGGCGCCACGCGCTTGCGTCCGGTACTTCTAACCGCAACCACAACTATTTTGGGATTGATTCCTTTAACATTTGGGATTAACATCGACTTTGTTGGATTGCTCGTTGATTTGACACCAAACTTTCAGTTTGGGTCTGAAAACACGCAATTCTGGGGCCCGATGGGAACGGCTATTATCTCTGGACTAACATTTGCTACTTTCTTGACGTTGGTCATTGTCCCGGTGATGTATTCTGTTTTTGATTCATTGGCCGCACGTTTTCAAACAGCCCTTAAAGGTCCGTCTGAAGTGGTATCTTCCGAAGTGGTACCTGCCAAGGTCCTCTAATACTAATCCGTGTTTTTGAACTGCAATACAATTGAACAGGTATGCGCTCTCTTTCTGACTTTCCCGATGCACACCTGCGAATCTTTAACCGGCCGGATGTCCCCAGTGCAGAGGACATCCGGTCTGTTTATTTGGTCGGTATCTGTGGCACCGGGATGGGTTCGCTAGCCGGCCTTTTTCACCAAGCCGGATATCGTGTTAGCGGTTCGGATTCCGCCACGTGGCCCCCGATGAGTGAGCGGCTCGCTGAAATGAATATCCCCGTTTTTGAAGGTTTTTCGGCATCCAATTTGTCTGAAACACCCGATTTAACCGTCATTGGCAATGCCTGCACTCCCCTGCATGTGGAAGCGGCCTATGCGCGTGACCACGGCTTGGTCCAAATGTCTTTTCCCGAGGCTGTAGCGCACTTTTTTATTCGCGATAGGCGGTCCCTCGTGATTACAGGGACGCATGGAAAAACGACCACAACAAGTCTGATGGCCCATGTTTTTCGAGTTGCCGACCGGGATCCAGGTTTTTTGGTGGGTGGGGTAATGAACAATGACCACATCAGCTATGCCGTAGGCGCTGGGCCGCATTTTATCATTGAGGGCGATGAATACGACACCGCGTATTTCGACAAACAGCCCAAATTCATGCATTACCGGCCCAAAACGGCGGTAGTGACCTCCATTGAATTTGATCATGCCGATATCTACGAAACGATGGACGACTATCGGGAGGCTTTTGGAGCTTTTGCAAAGCTTATTCCAAACGATGGACTACTCGTTCTTTGCGCCGACGATCCTGAAGTTAGACGATTGTCCACTGAGGTCACTTGCCCGACGCTAACCTATGGTATTGATTCACCAGGTGTGGACGTTACGGCCGTTAAGCTCAAAACAGGCAGCGATGGACAACGATTTGATCTGGTGTACAAAGGAGCCATTATTGGGCGTGTTTGGCTTCCGCTAAGCGGACGACATAATCTGCTGAATGCCTTGGCCGTAGCAGGCGTGGCGCTTGAAGAAGGCCTGACTTTTGAAGAGATCGTCGCGGGGTTCGGATCCTTTAAAGGGATACAGCGGCGCCAGCAAATTAGGGGCGAAGAGGCAGGGGTCATTGTGATTGATGATTTCGCCCACCATCCGACGGCCGTAAAAGCAACGGTTCAATCGGCGTGTGAAAGATGGCCGGACCGCAGAATTGTAGCCATTTTTGAGCCCAGATCGAACTCAAGTCGACGCAAAATATTCGAAGAAGGATACGCCGCCGCCTTCACGCAGGCAGGCGCCGTTTTTCTGAGCCGACCGCCCTTCCGGCATAACGATAACAAAGCTGACTTTATCGATATCGACGCCTTGACGAGTCGGATTTCGCAGTTGGGCATCCCGGCGGGCAGCGCCGAAGGCGCTGAAGGACTGCTCCCCATCATTCTAGATGAGCTGCGCCCAGGGGATGTGGCGCTGATAATGAGCAATGGCGGGTTTGGCGGTATTCACGATCGATTGCTGGATGCTCTGGCAGCTAGATAGGTCTTGAGAGGCCACCTCTAGCCGTTATTTTAGCTGGTTTTGGGTTAATTTCACGTTTTCGGATACAATATTTCAGCGTCTGAGTCGTTTTTAATTAGTGTCACTTGAAATAACATTGTGCCACTTAAATAAATACATAGCCAAACGACATGAACGCTAGACGTAGAATTTCTATTTCGTTTATTTTTGCTGCCGCCTTTCTTGCTGGGATACTTTTTACAACGGCAGGCGCTAACTGGGCAGGTGCTGGTGCCTTGATTGGGCAAGCATCCCATGCAGAGACAACAGCATCTCCTGCTGCCCCCATCTTAAACCCCTCAGCTGCAGCCATCGACCAAGCCTTTGTAAGCGTGGCCGATCTTGTTAATCCTTCGGTTGTCCAAATTCACTCGGAAGTGGTTGCTCAGCGGCAAGAGGTTAATCCATTCGAGGGTTTTTTCAATTTCCCCGGACAACCTGGACAACCTGGGCAACCCGGACAAAACACCCCAACCGAATTTAGAACCTCGGCACTGGGGTCTGGAGTCTTCATCTCTTCCAGCGGAGACATCGTAACGAATTACCATGTGATCAAGGACGCGGAAGAACTTGAAGTGATGACCTTCGATGGGACCTATTACGAGGCAGAGGTTATCGGAACCGACCCTAACTCGGATTTAGCCGTCATTCGAATCAAGAAAACGGACGTTACTCCTATTCAATTCGCAAACCCTTCAGATATCCGTGTAGGACAATGGGTTATGGCCTTTGGCTCACCCCTTGCTGAAGAACTAGGCAATACGGTTACCTCTGGTATCGTAAGCGCAACACGCAGAAACAGCTCAACGTTGGCGGGCTTGAACATGTTTTCGGCCTTCATTCAAACCGACGCTGCCATCAACCCAGGTAACTCTGGAGGGCCTTTAGTCAATTTGAACGGCAAACTCATTGGACTAAACTCAGCCATCCTCTCCCGTAGTGGGGGCAGTCAAGGAATCGGATTTGCGATTCCTGTCGACGTGGTGAAAAACATCACGCGTCAATTAATTGATACGGGAACCGTTGAGCGAGGATTTCTGGGCGTCAATTTTGATCGAGTATCTTCGACATTGGCACGCGCAATGAAGGTCCCTCGAGCCGCTGCGCAGATAACTTCGGTAACCGAAGGAGCCCCAGCCGCCGATGCCGGCCTAAAAGAAGGTGACATTATTGTTTCCATTAATGGCGTCACGCTTAATGATTTCAACGAGCTGAGAACGACTATTGCCAATATGCCTCCCGGCGAAAAGGTCGAACTTGAAGTGGCGGCCGACAATGGTAGGCGCAAGGTCACGGTCCAACTGGGCAAACGCAGTACCTATGTCTCGGAAGACAGCGCCGCACCCGAAGTTAGCAAACCGCATGAGAAAGATGTGGTCGCCAGTTTGGGGCTGGGACTTGAACCGTTAAGCACCCAAAACCTAGAACGTTTGGGCGTCAATGCGACAGAAAAGATAGCTGGTCTATTCGTTGCCAGCGTAGACCCCAATAGTCTGGCCTTCCGTGAAGGGGACCTTCGGGCAGGAGACATTATTGCCGAGCTCAATCGAAAAAGCGTCGCTTCCAAAGCAGATTTTCTCAATGTGTACGAAAAAGTTGCTCCCGGAGACACGTTTATCATAAGAGCCTATAGGGCCTCAAAAAACCCAGATGGGTCTACTTCGCTTAGATCATTCCTTACTGCCCTGTCTAAACCGGAATAACTTAAAGATTCTATTGGAGTCCATCCCCTTTCGGTAGTATGTTTCGGCTACTAAAGAAATGGATATGCAACAGCCCGACTTCAGCGAATTTGTAGAAACTGCCATTGCAATGCTCGGCGGCAACCCGACTTCCAAGGAAGTCGAGGTTGCCGCCGAGCGCCTTTTTGTAAAGGCCCACGAAACCCGCAGGCATGCCAATGCGCTTCTCCCGGCGGTTCAGTGCTCTATTTCCCTGGCGAATTGCAGCAGCCGGCGTTCGGCCACTCAGCGATCCCACGTGTATGATGAAATTCGTAAATGTGCAGATAAACTGCAGGATCGAATGCACAGTACGGCTGAATCTGCTGGAATGAGTAACGTCCCAGCCTTGGAAATATCGGTCCGTGATTCCACTAATTTGTGGTCTGGACACCCCGTTTCGGAGTTTCTCACTATTTCTGATGCCATCAACCAAGCCGCAGTAGACTCGGGTGCGGCACGTGCCATTGGACCTTTTTTGGATCTTTCTCTCCCCTCCTATTTTGGTTTCCTGGAGGTGTTTCCGGAGATGCTGGGCCGTTGGACGCGGCTCGAACCAATCATCCAAATGGGAACGGATCAGGATCCGCCAAACGATGAAGTTGTTTATGGAGTGGCGTTGGCCCTAGCCATTCACCGACATCAGCCTCAAAAAAACGACTCCAAGGTTGCGCTCACCGTCAATGGTTGTGACCGCAGAGCCTTCGGCCGAAGGGTTCATGCCAGCACCGTAGCCCTATCGGTGGCATATGTGCGAGACGCTGACTTGGAATTGGCCTACGAATTTGGGACGGCTTTAGCCAATACGTGCACCAATTGCTACCAATTAGCTCACTTAGAGCGGAGAATCTCGTCCGAAAAAGCACTCGAACTAGTTCCAACGAAGCCTTCCGAGTTCCGGCACATTCGTAGTTCTGACCGACTGGATGGCTACCCGCAGTTCGGCCTTAACCAGAACCGGATTTCGTTCCCAAACGTGTTTTCTGCTGAAGAAATGGCCTCTTTTATCAGTACCCGGTTGTCTCCGTACGCGTACACTGGCCACGAAGCAGGAATCGTTTTGGAACTAAAGGCATGATTCGAGTAACCCCGCTTCCACTGGATCTCAAGCATGCGTTCCGGATTGCGCATGGTACCAGCACCATTCGCAACAATGCCTTGGTTGAAATCGGCACGGGCGTAGGTGAAGCAGCCCTCCCGCCCTATTATCCAACCACTTTCGCCGATGTTAAAGAATACGTCGAGTCGGTGTCCGACCTATTGGAGTCGGCTCTGCGGTCGAATCCACTGGATTTGGTATCCGTCATAAACCAGCTTCCACCTGGCCCAACGCCAGCCATAGCGGCCATCGATATGGCCCTTCACGATGTATGGGGTCAGCATCTGGGGCATCCACTTTACCGGCTTTTCGGTCTGAATCCTAAGCACATTCCCGCCAGCTCCTACGCCCTTCCCATCCCGCTAAGTTTGACTGAATTGGATGAACACCTGGCTCCCATTCTGCATTTCCCGTTTCTTAAGCTAAAATTGGGCTCCGGGGACGTCGAGTTTGACTTGGCTATTGTCCGGCGTACACGCGAGCAATATCGCGGACACCTTTGTGTCGACGTTAACGGTGGATGGACCATAGACAAAGCGGTGGAAGCCATTACAGCCCTGTCCGATGTGGACTTAGTGTTTATTGAACAACCCATTCGTCCTGTCGAAAATGATGAATGGCACTTGCTGAAGCGATTAATCCCCAAAAACAGGATTCCTCTTATTGCGGACGAAAGCGTCCAGGGTCCAGCGGACATCATCGAATTAGCCGGTGCCGTTTCTGGCGTAAACATCAAACTGGCTAAATGTGGTGGCATTCGGCAAGCCCAACGCATGATCCATCTGGCTCGATCTTTAGACATGAGTGTCATGCTGGGATGTATGATCGAGTCGTCCATAGCCTTGACGGCTGCAGCTCATTTAGGCGCGTTAGTCGACTTTTTGGATCTGGACGGTCAACTCCATCTATCGAAAGACCCCTTTACGGGCCTGCATTTCGACGCTGGCATCATTGAGTTGCCTACGTTAGCAGGACTTGGAGTTAAAAAAGCGACTTAAGACGTCTTTAGCTCGGTCTTTATTACCGTTGTATCTACTATGGTTCGATGTACGGGGCACTTTTGGGCGATTTCCAGCAGGCGACTTTTCATTTCCTCGGTAAGCAGTTCGCCTTTAAACTCAATTTTTACACCCAAAATGGTTACACTTCCCTTCGCATCGGGGTCAAGGCCGCAGTCTACACATTCGCTGGCATGAACCTGCGTTTGCGTCAACTCGACGTCTATTTCTTCCAATGGCCAATTCTTCCGATCCGCGTACATTCTTACCGTAATCGCGGTACAGGCCCCCAGAGACGAAAGTAGCAGGTTCTTTGGCGTCGGACCAAGGTCGGTACCTCCTAAATCCTCCGGTTCATCGGCCATTAGATCGTGCCCAAAGGCTGAAACGTGGGTGGCGTAGTGCTCTTTCCCTAGTCGGACGGTTACCACTTGAGAGCCGCTATCATGTGCGGAGTTAGCTGTCATGCTGAATAGTACGTTTAATCGAAAGCCGACGGTTTAAAATTCCAGATCCGGCGCTGCGTTAAAACCGGGCTGAATTTCAAATGGTAACATAGCAGGGTCTAGGCCCTTGGGATGTAGGGTTTTCTCTGCAAATCGAATCCGTCCATCCTGCCAAAGGCCTACCATTGTCGTGCACCGCGTACCATAATTGGGCGATTTAATCAGCATGGCCGAGAGCGTCCGTTCTAAATCGAGACTGACACCGGTGCTGGGTAGTGCACCATCCGCAGCTTGCGTCGGGTCTTCGAACAAATGCATAGCGGACATGTCAGTCCAGATAGAATGTGCGTCCGGAAACGAATCTAGCAGGGTTTTCATCCCTTGCTTTGCCCGGACTACTTTAGGCCACGGCGTATCTAACAGATGATTACTGAGCCCAAATATGCCTTTTGTCAGTAAAACGGGGCCCTCGGACGACTTGTTTGAAAAGTAGCCAAGGTTCTCCCCATCATATACGATCAAATTGAAACCGTTGTACCGATGAGATTCCGATTCTATTTCGTTCAAATACGCTTCGGACGATAGGGACCCCTTTAAAAATCCGGTGACCAAATCACCTCTGGTCAGGGCGTCCTCAACCTGACGGCCCGGCTCCCGATAATTGGTGACGGCCGCAAAACGCCCCGAGGTATGTACCCCAAGCCAGGTGCCACCCGCTTCGAGATCTCGCCCCGCTAAAACGCCAGGAATATCTTCCCAAAAGCCGGCCTGTTTTGCCGCCCTTCCATAAAATTCATCCCGATTGGCGAGGACGAACAGTTTTTGCTGGGCATCTGGATCAAAAGCAAACGCAATTAGGCACATCAGCTACGGGGTTGAATGACTAAAACGTAGGGTGGTATACCCTCGAGATTGATCCATTGGTGTCTGGAAATCGCATAATGTTTCGGATCCAGCTCGAATAACCATTTTTCGACGGCTGCCGCTTCTTCCTTCCCTCCTGGATGCCCTGAGTAGAGAACCAAAATGACGGCGCCATTCGTGTGAATGGCTGAAATCGCTTGGGAAACGGCGGGAATGGTCGTAACAGCCGATGTACGCACCGATTTGTCGCTGCCGGGCAAATAACCCAAATTAAATACCACCACTTTGGGAGCTGGAAGATGGTAATGGTTTAGCCAATACGCCAGCTGATCGTGACCACTTGGACCCACGGCCGCCGCCAAAAAGGCCGTATCGTACCCATTTCCACAGGTAGCATCGACCACGCAGTCTCCCACGGCCACTAAATTAGCTATCAAGATGTGAACGAAGTCTGTAGCCTTACTGATCATTTGACTGAACGGTGGGTATAGATTCCCTATCTTCCAAATCGCCAGATAAAGTACTATTTACCGACCGTTTTTTTGTAGAAATGCTGCTTCAAAACAAAGAAATTCCTATCCACATCGACCTCCCCGGAGACCGAGGATATGACCTCGCATTTTCGCCATTGCAGGCGTTGCCGGCAAAGATGCGCGATGCGGGACTTCGGCCCGGTAAATGTTTAGTCATAACAGATACCAACGTGGCTGCCCATTATCGCAATCCGTTGGTTGCCGTGCTAACCTCCGATGGATGGGATCCTTTTGTGTTAGCGCTCCCGCCAGGGGAAGAAACGAAGTCTACGGCTCATTTGAATGCCATCTACAATGCGGCTTTGTCGTGGAATATTGACCGTAAAACCCCTGTTATTGCTCTGGGCGGAGGAGTCATTGGGGATTTAGCAGGATTCGCCGCCTCCACTCTTTTGAGAGGACTCCCCTTCGTTCAAGTTCCGACCTCATTGATAGCCCAAGTAGATAGTGCCATTGGAGGGAAAACGGGGATCAATCATGCGGAAGGGAAAAATCTGATCGGCGCCTTCCATCAGCCCCAGTTAGTCCTGATCGATACCAAATTATTGTACACGCTTCCTCGTCGCGAGTGGACGAGCGGTTTGGCTGAAGTGGTAAAACATGCTCTGATTAACGATGAAGCATTTTTTGCCTGGATCGAAGCCGAAATGCGACAAATCGTGGCGCGGGATCCTAGGGTCGTACCCGACTTAGTTTATCGGGCCGCCGCGATTAAGGCGGCAGTCGTTTCGGAAGATGAGTTTGAACAAGGAAAGCGGGCCTTGTTAAACTTTGGACACACCTTTGGACACGCCATCGAAAAATCGTTCGGGTACGGCGTTTTTACGCATGGAGAGGCTGTAAATATGGGGATGAAAGCGGCTGTATTTATGTCTCGAAGATTTAATCGAAAGCTAGATCAAGCACGAGCATTGAACATCCTATCACAAATTGCTATTCCTACGGTGCCTGTATCCATCGGGATCTCAGAAATTCGAATGGCGATGGCAACTGACAAGAAAAAGGTGTTAGACCGCAATCATTTCGTATTGCTGCGTCGAATCGGGGAAGCTTATGTTACGCACGACGTAACGGTTTCCGACATCGATGCCGCCATCGCTTTTGCTCTCGGGCGGCCATAACCAAGCGAATCGGCCTTGTTCGGCAACATTTTAAAACATATTTCCAAAAGAAC
>CALEEY010000267.1 GCA_937877085.1 uncultured Bacteroidota bacterium | reverse complement strand
ACAGGATTGTTCTGCCAAACGCCGTTTCGGGCATCTTGACGGGGGTTATTTTAGAAGTATCAAGGACCGCTGGCGAAACCGCGCCTATTATGTTTACGGGGGCGGCCTTCTTCCTTCCCTTTTTGCCAGAATCTGTATACGACCAAACGATGGCGCTTTCACTTCATCTATTTGTGGTAGCTACACAGGTACCCAACGTACCCCCGGAACTGCCCTATGGTGTGGCCTTGTTACTCGTTGGATTGGTTCTCACCATGAATGCCCTTTCGATCGGATTCCGAGTCCGTTTGAGAAATAAGAAAAAGTGGTAGTATGAATTCATTATCACCCGCTATTTCATCTGACGACGCCCTACTCGAGGTCAAGGACTTAAGCATCTTTTACGATCGCAAGCCAGCCCTCAGAAACGTGTCCTTGGAAGTCAAAAAGAATGAAATCTTTGGCATTATAGGTCCTTCCGGAAGCGGGAAAACGTCGTTTTTAAAGGCTGTTAACCGTATGGATGAGCTTACTCCAGGAATGACCACTTCAGGCCAGATACGGTTTCATGGCTATGACACGTCGACGTGGCGCAATCTATACGCCCTTCGCAAGCGAATTGGGGTGGTATTTCCGCTTCCGACTGGACTTCCCCTTTCCGTGTATGAAAATGTAGCTTTTGCTCCACGCATTTCTGGCGTACGACAAAAACACGACCTGGACGAAATTGTAGAAAAATGTCTGCGGCGAGCGGCTCTTTGGGACGAGGTCAAAGATAGGCTGTCTTCTTTAGGCTCCCTCTTATCAGGAGGCCAACAGCAACGTTTGACCATCGCACGGGCGCTGTCCCAGGATCCCGACTTATTGATGCTGGACGAGTTTTCAATTGCGGTTGATCCGGTCACTACGATGCGAATTGAAGAAGTACTAAAAGAGTTGAAGAAAGAGGTTTCCATCATTTTGGTCACCAACCTGGTCCAACAAGCCGAACGATTGGCCGATAGAACCGCTTTTTTCCTAAACGGCGAATTCGTCGAAGTTGGACGGACAACTGACATTTTCGACGGCGTTACATCCGACGCTAGAACGACAGATTATGTGGAGGGGCGCTTTGGGTGATTTAGAACACAATACAATGTCTTCAGTAGGCCATCCAGACATGAAAGGTCCGGAATTAGCCATTCAAACGACAGACCTCAGTTTGTGGTATGGCACATTTCAAGCCCTTTTTGACGTCAATTTTGATGTTAAACAAGGTATTGTAACCTCCCTCATTGGTCCATCAGGATGTGGTAAATCGACACTACTTCGGAGCGTAAACCGAATCAATGAGCGGTTTGACTATGTCCGAACTAGTGGAAAAGTTGAGGTATTGGGCCAAGATATCTATGCTTCATCGGTTGATATAACCCAAGTACGAAGCCAGATTGGCATGGTGTTTCAGCGTCCTAATCCTTTGCCCGTTTCCATTCGAAAAAATATCCTGTTTGGATACCACCTCAAACATCCTGGCAAAATTGCAGCCTCCGTCGAAAATGACTTAATTGAAAAGTCGCTTCGTGAAGTGATGTTGTGGGATGATTTAAAGGACAAATTGAACCATTCAGCACTCAGTCTGGCGCTGGAACAACAGCAAAAACTCTGCATCGCCCGCTTGCTGCCGGTTAAGCCTAAAGTTTTGCTGATGGACGAACCCTGCTCGGCCCTTGATCCTGAAGCCACGGCCGCAATCGAGGACTTGATCTGGGGATTGCGAGGCGAGTACACCATTTTAATTGTAACCCACAACATGGCGCAGGCGCGACGTGCGTCCGACGAGTGTGCCTTTATGTTAATGGGGAAAATGGTAGAGCACGGTAAAACGGAAGATATTTTTGTCACCCCCGATCACCAAGAAACAGCCGACTATATAGAAGGCAAGTTCGGGTGATGCGGGTGGGTGTCTCTGGTACTCAAAGATCAACCATTTCCGAGCAGACGCTTATTCGGAAAGCGATTCCAATTTTTCCGTTATGGTCAACATGATTTGGCGAATGGTTTCATCCTCATCCTCATTGTTGATAATGGAAATTTTGTAGTCGTCTGCTTGTGAAATCAAGAACGTCTGCAAATCCCAGATCTTGTTGAAGTTCTCGAGGTAGCGGGACGATCTTCGGGAAGAAATAACTTGCCCCCTACCCACGAGGCGTTTCTGCAATCGCTTTGGTCTCAACACGGTTAATAATACCGGTACGACTACTGCATTCGTTTCTCGAACGATTTGATCCATGATTTGAGGATGTAGATGAACACCCTCTAAGATGAGCGAAACCTGTTCATTACACGTCCTGTTTAGGACGCCCTCGACTCCAACGGCCACTTGACTCGACTGGGTTAGATACCCGTGGATCATTTCTTCGGATTTGTACGTCTCGCTAACGGACGGCATCCGCGTATAGGCATCAAAAGAAGATGTATGAAGCGTTGGCACCAAACGAGCTGGAGCCAATAGTCTCATTACCTCTCTTAACATATCCGTCGACTGCGTCCGAACAATATCCAATCGATGGGCCAACTCCGAACCTATGGAGCTCTTTCCGCTACCGTTTGTGCCGCCTATTAAAATGATCAGCGGACGACCAGTATGGGAAAATTTAACCCATTTTCGGTAGGCTTTGGACACGGATGGCCCTGCAAATATTTCTAACAGCTCTAAAACGCGATTGGTGATTTCCTTTGAAGTGATTTCTGGACGCTCAGCCGCCCATAGTTCAGACTCAATAGCTGTAACAACTTTGTAGATTTCTTCGCGAGGGAGGGCACATATTTCCAAGGAATCTGCCAATTGCCCTTTAGAAAACGGGGTTTCTGCTCCATCTCCGGTTATAACTTTAATTTGTGGTTGGTCAATACTTTGGCTGATGTAACTCTCGACGTATTGATCAAAGCCGTTCTCCTCGAGGTAGCTGCAAACGGTAGTTCGGAGATCGGAATTGGTAATTTCCTGCGTTTCCGTCAGATTATTCCTGACCGCTGAAGCAATAGCATATGCCTTTTCAAACGACAGTCCAGCATTTTGCAAGGAACGAGTGAGGATGCCCCGCAAATAAGGGACCCTGGATCCCTCTAATAAATTGACAATATGCAGTCTTTCGTTTTTATCCATAGTGGGCGTCAGTAACGCCTCCAACATTATGTTATGTTATCTTTGCTATAGGATACTCAAATTCTCTTCTCCCGTTTCACTCAGACGTTTCTCCATCACAAATTAGCAGTTGATCTTCTATGATCTTCCTAACAAAAGCTGAGATACAGGTACGATTGCCCTATCCAGACTTAGTGTTGGCTCTAAAAAAGGCCTTCGCTGAAAACCCCCTAGTTCCTGCAAGACAACACCTTAGTGTTAAACAAGGATCAGGAAAAGATGCGACGCTTCTGCTCATGCCTGCTTGGAATTCGGAATTTATTGGTGTGAAAGTCGCAACCGTTTTCCCCGACAATGTCGAAAAGGGAAAGCCTGTCGTTACGGCATCGTACCTGTTAAAGAATGGCTCGACTGGTGAGCTGTTGGCCATTTTGGACGGTTCGGCTCTAACTACCATCCGAACGGCCGCGACCTCGGCCCTAGCGTCCTCTTATCTATCACGACCCGATTCCAAAACACTGCTGGTCGTAGGCGCAGGGGCACTTGCTGCTCCATTGATTCTGGCTCATTTGTCTGTTCGCACATTTGAGCACATTATGGTTTGGAATCGTTCGGAAGGACGTATGAAAGGGCTGAAGGCGGAATTGTCAGGAAAGTGTGAGGTAGAGTTTGTTCATGACCTTGATAGAGCGGTGCCGCTTGCCGATGTAATATCTTGTGCCACACTGTCTATGGTTCCTTTAGTTAAAGGTGCCCTAGTAAAGCCGGGTTCTCATATAGATCTGGTTGGAGCCTACCTCCCGACCATGAGAGAGACGGATTCTGATTTGATCGCGCGGGCATCTGTGCACGTCGATACCCGAATAGGGGCACATCTCGAAGCTGGAGATCTTATTCAAGCCGTCCGTGAAGGACGTTGGTCTTTTGAAATGATCCAGTCGGAGCTGAGTGAACTCTGCTCCGAATCAGTGCCGGGAAGAACATCCGAGCGGGAAATTACGCTGTTTAAGTCAGTAGGCTACAGTCTCGAAGATCTCGTGGCAGCCATACATGCCTTTACCAATAGTGCGCCATGAAAGTAATTATTGTGGGCGCAGGTATCTACGGGCTAAGCACGGCCGTTCAATTGGTACTCCGGGGGCATGAAGTGGAAATAATTGATCGGGGTGCTATTCCCAATGCTCTGGCCTCAAGTTTCGATTATCATCGATTAATTCGACACGCCTACGGGCCACAAACAGGGTATGCGAGCTTAATTCCAGACTCTTTTAAGGCCTGGGAGCGCCTCTGGCAGCTGTTAGGTGAATCTTTTTACATCGAAACGGGAGCACTGGCCCTTGGGAAGAAAAATGACCCCTGGATTTCCCTTTCAAGGTCCTCACTTGTCAAGATGCAGATCGACTGTGAGGATTGGAATGCGGACCAAGCAGGTGTTCGGGTACCGTGGCTGCGTGTCGGTAGTAATGAAGACCTTCTTTTTTGTGCGTCTGGCGGCATTCTAAGATCCAGTCTACTATTGCTGGCGATGTCCGACTTTTTGCGATCGAAGGGGGTCATCTTTCATGAAAACGTGACCATCGACCAAATGGACGCTTCCGACGGATTGGTCGTAGATCAATCGAAGAATCGTTATGGCGGCGACCACGTCGTGAGTGCACTTGGAGCAGGCCACGGAATCCTGTTTCGTGGCGAAATTCGTCCTTTTCGGCAAGTTTACGCCCTTTATGAGGGCGTTGGGGGTTTAGCAACTGTCGAAAGTGGATGTCCTATGATTTTGGATATTTCTGAAGGTGCCGGTTTTTATTACGTCCCTGGCTCCAAGCATTTTCCAGCCAAAATTGGGGACCATATTTCTCGGTTGGAGGGCCTTCCCTACGGGTCGCGAAAGGTTCAAGAAGAGGAAATCAGTCATCTACTTGGCGTTATCCATTCGCGCGTAGGTAGGCCTGAAGGGCCCTCAAACAGGGACAACGGAGCCTCTTTTGTCGCATCAGAGCCGACACTTGGCAAGCCTTCAAGCTACGGGCTGTGTTTCTACGAAAGCACAGCAGACCACGTGATCCAGCTTCAAACGAGCGGACGTTGTACGAGAGTATTTGGAGGATCTGGGCACGGGTTCAAGTTCGGAGCACTTTTTGGTGAATCCATCGCGGAATTCATTTCTGGAGATCGATCCTTTGGGTCTGCCCAAAAGGTTGTCCAAGGCCAAGGAATGCCGTAAAACGAGGCCGAATGAGTCTGTAGAGGGTGAAAACCTACTTGAGGTACATTCGGGGCTCCTGATTCTCAATTACAGCCTCGATTTCTAGGTGTTTCATGATCGGTGAGGCCTTTACTTTGGTCATTAAGACCTCTTCAATTTGAAACAGACCGGTTGCATTGTCCATGTGAATGGAGATTCGTACAGGCTTATTCTCCCCTTTAACGATTTCGACTCTTGAAATGGTGTTTGCAGAATATCGATGCATATCACCGACTTCGGGGTCCAAATGTAAATTGAATGGAATGAGCGAGCGCCCTTTTGTCATATCGGTGCCGTCGGCGACCAACACCGTACCCGCTTCAATTGAATGTATCCGGATATGAGCCATGTGGCCAATGATGACTTCGTGTACCATCGACCTTACGACCACTCGTGCCGCCAAATCGTCCGGATAGAGCCATTCAAGATAGCGCACAACGATTGGGTCTATTAGGTTAATAGAATGCCATTCGTGATGATCTCTCGTAACTCCCATTCCCGTGTCGTGCAGAAAGCAGCCGAGCGCTACCGCTACTTGTGATTGCTCAAAATCGCTAACCGTTTCTGCTTCTAAACTGGTTGGGATCCCCGCTTCGTGCAACAACCTCAATATTTTGAGTGCATTGTATGTTGTAATACGTGCGTGGACCGGGCCGTGGTCATTGTAACCAAGGCGACGAATGGAGACCACGTTGGCATAACTGTGGTACAAATTAATCTCTTCGTCACCTAGCAGACGTTCCAGCAGGGTATGTGTCTTACCGGTCGTTCTTTGTAGTAATACTCGATTAAGCTGCTCCTCTTTGGGTGTGGGCACTTTCCAATCGGGGACGATCGGACTCATAATTTTCTTTTCCATTTTCTACTCAATCCTCTTTCTAAAATAAATTTCAAACCCTGCCTAGTAGCCATGGGGTTTACGAAGCAACCAGCGGGTACCGCAGGCCCCAGCGATATTCACGCGGGCACCTGAGGAATATTAGACGCCCCGTGCTAACTGTATATGAAAAGAGGGGCGACATGTTCACATGTCGCCCCTCTTAAGACCAATCGCAAAACCCACTTAGTCTTCCTTGACTTCCGTTTCGGTTGCGGATTCTTCAGCAGCAGCTTCGGGAGCAGCTTCTTCAGCAGCAGCTTCGGGAGCAGCTTCTTCAGCAACAGCTTCAGGAGCAGCTTCTTCAGCTGGTTCTTCTGCTTTAGCTTTTGATTTCGCAGCCTTTTTGGGCTTTTCTTCTGCTGGAACTTCTTCAGCGGCCGCCATAGCTTCCGCGTCAGATTTCGCCTTTGCTTTTGCTTTCGCAGGAGCAGCAGCTTCTTGTTCTTCCATTTGGGCTTTCAGCGCAGCAAGTCCTGAAAGTTCACCAAGCGTTGTCGGACCACTGGTCGACGATTCGGCTTCGATGAATTCACGAACTTCCCGAGCTTCTTGCTTACGCGATTCGTTTTGCTCACGCTTTTCAGTTTGGCGTTCAGCCCGCTCTTGCGTTTTAGCATGTTCGGTCGCACTTAGAACGATTTCTTTCTGATTTGCGTCGAAACGAATGACATAGAGATTCTCTACGGCAGCGCCTTCTTTGAAATCAGCAAGATTGGTTCCAGCTGGTAACTCGCCTTCAGGAACGAATGCTTCAACTTCCATTGGCAATTCAACTACCATTCCCTTGTCTTCTATGCGAACGACTTTGGCGCTGGTAACAGAACCTTCCGAATAGACTTGCGCAAACGTATTCCAAGGGTTGGTTTCAACCTGCTTGTGGCCCAATGAGATACGGCGATCCTTAGTGTCGATGTTTAGCACTACAACATCCAATTCCTGGCCCTTCTTGACCATATCGGAAGGATGACGGATCCGTTTTGTCCAGGAGAGGTCACTGATGTGAACCAATCCGTCGATGCCCGGCTCAATCTCAACAAACACACCGAAGTTGGTGATATTGCGAACTTTGCCGCGCATAACCGTTCCGGGGGGGTAGCGCTCTGCAATATTTTCCCATGGATCTGGCTCAAGCTGCTTCATTCCAAGCGAAATCTTTTTGCCTTCTGAATCCACGTTCAAAATTTTGACTTGAACAATTTGGCCTAAAGAGACCATTTGCGAAGGATGACGGATATGTTCTGTCCAGCTCATCTCTGAGATGTGGACAAGACCTTCGATCCCCTTTTCCAACTCGACGAATGCGCCATAGTCCGTGATGGACACGACTTTACCTTCAACGAGCTGGTTGCCAGCCACTTTTGCTTCGATGTCTTCCCAAGGATGCTTCTGCAACTGCTTGAGG
>CALEEY010000266.1 GCA_937877085.1 uncultured Bacteroidota bacterium | reverse complement strand
TCTATAATATTCAGGCCCAACGTTTCAACAACATCTTCATCGACGGGAGTCGCTGAAGTAACAAGACGCCCTTCAGGTGCCTCAGTAGCCAAACTCGGCTCCTGAGTAGTCATTCCATAACCCGAAAACTGATAGCCCGGAATGCTATGTATTGCAGAAGCATTTGTTACCAATCCAGACGAAAGAAAGGCTTGTTTCATCGGTTGATATGAGTTTCGCAAATTTCCACCTGCAATAGAGAGTACGAGAACATTATCTCCATCGAAACCCAATTTTTCATTATGAAATAGCTTTAGCTGAAGTTGTACGGTCAGCATCCCGATGAGCAAAAACACCGTCACCGTAAACTGAAAAACAACCAAGATTCTCCGGAAGCCAAAACCTCCAGTTCCAGTTCGCGAGGCTCCTTTTAGGACTTCGGCAGGCTGAAATGAGGCCAAAAGCAGGGCTGGATAGCTACCCGCGATTAGACCTACTGCAAGGCAAACCAACAGTATAGCTGGAATAATTCGAGCATCGGAAAAAAGGCTAAAAGCCACGTCCTTTCCGCTCAGGGCATTAAAAGGGGCAATAAAGACCTGTACCAAGAGCAGGGCAAGAAGCATCGCAATACCGACCAAAAGCAGCGACTCCCCAAAAAACTGCTTAGCCAGCTGCACCTTGTGGGCACCTGATATCTTGCGAATGCCCACTTCGCGCGCGCGCCGCATGGCGCGCGCGCTAGATAAGTTCGTGTAATTGGCGCACGCTACTAAAAGAATGAGCAGTCCGATGGCCCCAAACACATATACGTAAACATCTCGGCCTTCAAACTTCAAATGAATATCTGTCAATCGCTGAAGGGTAAACGATAAACCTTCAGACATTCCGCTATCCCCTTCTGCCTTCGATACGTCGAGAAAATTGTCGATTTTAGCCTGAAGAACGGCCATTGAATTCGCATCGCCCAACTTCAAGTAGGTATAAAAATTTGAAGTATCCCAGATTTCTCGCTGAGACCAACTTGTGGAAACGAATGATGCAAGAAAACCGAACTGAATGTGCGAACTCTTTGGAATATCTCGAATGACCATGGTGACTTCCCAATCGGTGTCGCCCCCAGTTTGAATAGATTGACCAATAGGGTTTTCATCCCCAAAGTATTTTTTGGCAATCGTTTCGGTTACAACTACCGTGTGGGGCCGAGTGAGAGCTCCCTTAGCTGTTCCTAAAAGCGGGTCCATCGTGAACACGTTAAAAACGGTCGAATCAGCGTAATAAAAACCCTTTTCTTCAAACGACATATCCCCCCTTTTAACCGCGACTTGGGCATACATTCCAATCGGATAAATGCGCGTCCAAGCCTCTACTTCAGGAAAATTCCGGCCAAAAACGGGCCCAACCGCAGTGGGTGTCACCGTTTGCTGATCCCCATAAAGCACCCTTACAATTCGATCAGCATGTTCGTTGTGGCGATCGAAACTAATCTCATCCAGTATGAAAAGTCCAATTAAGAGCACGCAAGCCAATCCTGCGGCAAGACCAAACACATTTATAAACGTGTAGCCTTTATTTCGCCACAGATTTCTTAGGGCGATGCGTAAGTAATTCAAAAACATAACTTGCTGTAGTTGTTTTTAGATAATTTCGTCGAATTTGAGATTGAAATGGCGTCTACACGGTGTAACTATTCAACAGATTTCCTATCGTTGCACTACACAAAAAGTTACACGTTGGCCAATCCTTTACATATAGACATCCTCAATAGTGGAATAGATGCCTGGAACACGTGGCGTTTTGAGAATCCGGCGATCATTCCCGATTTAAGTGCTTTGGACTTAACTGGACGATTTCTTCAGGACGTCAATTTCGCTGGGGCCAATCTGAATCGTGCTTTTTTGACCGTTTCCGAACTAGAAAAGGCCAATTTAGATGGCGCTGATCTAAGGAATGCCAATTTGACGGGCGCGGATTTGAATGAAGTGTCCGCTATCAAGGCGGATTTTTCTGGCGCCGATCTAAGTTATGCCACGCTAACGTTCGCCAAACTGGAACGCGCCAATTTCACCGGCGCGCGCTTGCCCGAAGCCATTTTGTACAATGTCGCGGCTCGACACACCATTTTTGTAGGGGCCTATCTCAGGGAAACCATTCTTACGGGATCCGATTTTAGCGGCGCCGATTTCAAAGGTGCGGATCTCAAAGACACGATTACAGAGGGCGCCATTCTGCCCATTGGAATGCCGATTCCTACGCGCTCCAAGCGGGAATAGCGGGCGGACCTACGACCCAAACGTGTAGGTATATTTCAACAACACCGTGCGGTTGCTGGAAACAGGAAGTTCAAGCGGGTCTCGTTGCCTATTGGTATTTAGGTTCTCCGTGTAGACTAACCATAGATCGTTGCCTTCGGCGAAGTTATACCGGAATCGCATGTTAGAAGCCACACGATCTGAAGCCGCGTTGTACTGAACAAAGGTGTTGATCGAAACTTGGGTCGTAAATCCAATCTGTGCCCGGAGTCCAATCAATTGAATATTGGCTTTCTGGTTGCGATCAGGAAATTCCAAGTGGGTAACGCTAATACTGCCAGCTAGCTCAAGGTGTTTACTAATATTCCAGGTCGGACTGTAGTCGCCCTTCAGTTGCCACCCGTCATAAAAGGTGCCGACAGTGGTCGAAACCCTTCCCCGAAATAGGCTACCACCAGCCACTGAGTAACTGCTTTGCCATTCGACATAGGAATGTCGTCCGACAGGAACAGTCAGACCCTTTGGAAAAGAAAGAGCTTCGGTTAGGTCTTCAACTATCAGGTTTACACTCGTCCGAGCGCTGGCGCTTGACTTGAATGCAAAATCCCAACTTCCACCCGTTCGAACGGATTCAATACTCCCATCGTCGTTTCGGAGATATACGTTGCCGTAAATAGAACCATCGTGTTTTCGAAGGGCCGCTTTTTCGGAAGACAGCCATCCGTATTGGAAATCAATGTTCATGTAGGTGTAGTTCGTCCTAGTGACGTAGCCAGACCCAGGCGCATAGTCCGCGCCAGCAAATATGACCGCCGACTTATAGGACAGTCCGATATCGTTAAGACGCGAATAATCGACCGAAAGCAAGCCGGTCTGAATTGGGTTAAAACCGCGCGTGTCTATGATTGCTTGGTCAAAGGTCT
The DNA here is from genome assembly GCA_937877085.1 of uncultured Bacteroidota bacterium. Classification (GTDB taxonomy): domain Bacteria; phylum Bacteroidota; class Rhodothermia; order Rhodothermales; family UBA10348; genus UBA10348. The sequence continues at coordinate 6,207 of CALEEY010000266.1, read as the reverse complement.
GGGCCCACTTCGTCTCTAAATAGTCGTCCGCTCCGACCTTAAAGGAGCCATCGACGCCGTAAGCCAAGTTGTATGATCCGTCTCCTCCCAATCGGGATGTAAACATACCGCCAGCGTAGGATTGGTCATTGACGACCTGTCGGCGCATGCGGACGACTCCAAAATTTTCAGAGGGTAAATCTCCTGAAGATTCCGTCTGCATGTCAATAATACCCAGATCCCAAACGCCGACCCGCCCTACCATGCGGGCGCCCCCCAAAATACGAACCGTCTCCCCGTCGTTAATTCCGATATTTCTGCTGTGAAAAAGGCGATCCCTGCGTCCGGTTGAGAAATCAAATAGACTGCTTCTTTCTTGAAAAAACTGCCTTTTTTCTGGGAAAAACAGCGAAAAACGCGATAGATTTACCTGTTGATCGTCGGCTTCGACCTGAGCAAAATCGGTATTAAACGTTGCATCGAGCGTCAGATTATTGGTTACAGCATATTTGAGGTCGAGTCCAACCTGCTTGGTAAAATCTGAACTGGATTCATAGGCCGTTTCCGCATCGTTCAATAGATTGGACGAAGATCGACCTCCCGTGATATAAGGAGTAATATAAATGGGCTTTTGACTTTCAACCCCCTTCAGTTCAATGGTCTGTGCTTGGGAGGGCTTCGCAAAGCCCATGCTCCAATTCGGTGGGATGGCAGGATAGATGTGTCGCTCTCCTTTTCTTGAAATGTAGCGGTAGACAATCATCCCCATTTCCACGACATCGTTCCTAACTACAAAGCCTAGGCTCGAATAAGGAATCCGCATTTCTGCAAACCACCCCTCTTCATTCATGACTGTTTTTACATCCCAATAGGTGTTCCAAGAATCGTTCATTCCTCCGCCACCACCGCCGCCGCCGCCGCTGCTGCCACCGCCACCACTAAAATTGGCATCGCCAGCTACCGTTGCATCAAACCGAACACCTGTTGGAGAGGTGTAGAACCACAACGCGTTCTCGTTATCGTTGTAAGTGTCCAATACGATAGCGAAGGTATCGTCACCAGAATATTTGTCCCTATACATCGTGTTGGCTCTGACCTCTGAAGGACTTGAGTCAAACATCCGGCCTGAGACATACAGGTAGGAATCGTCATACGCGACCCTAACTTCGGTTCGCTCCGTCATGGGGCCCCCCTCGATAGGCGTGTACATGATCATTGGAAGCGGTTTAATAGCTTCCCACGCGGCTTCGTCGCTTATCCCGTCCAATTCAATAGGACCACTGAGTCGCTGCAATTTTAGGGATTCTTGGGCACTGGCATGAACCGAAACAAGCGTTGCAAGGCAGAACAGACACACGAGGCGAGAAACGTTCAAAACGATCGTATTCAAAGGGTAACCTGATTTTATAGACTTCAATACTTTGCTTCCTTCAATATTGAGCAACCGAGGAATCAATTTGCCGCGACCAGGCAAGGATTCCCCCTTCCAAATTATATACTCGATCAATTCCCTGCTTTTGAAGCCACTGAACGACTGACGCAGACCTTGCACCCGATCTGCACATGACCACAATATCTTTTCCTTCGTATGATGTTATCTCAGCCATGCGATCTGGAAGCTCGTCCATAGGGATGAGTACCCCCCCGATATCCGCAATCTGGACCTCATCGGCCCTCCGGACGTCGAGCAGCAAAAAATCCTCCATGGATTCCTTTTTTTGCTGTAATTCTAAGACGGTAATGGAAGGGATCTGGGAACCAAAAAACATGAATTCAGATGGGTTTGGGTTTGGAGTGTCGACCAATTCTGTCGGGTCAAGTCGAGATCCTTGGCAGAACATTTCGTAATCGATCAGTCCTTGCAAGCTTGGACGCTCCGAACAGATCGCACATTCCGGATCTCTTTTTATCAGCAGATTTTTAAACGTCATGGTGAAGGCATCCACCAAAAGGAGTCGCCCGACCAGCGACTCGCCTAAGCCAGTTAAATACTTGATGGCTTCCGCTGCCTGCAAGGTTCCGAGAATCCCAGGCAGGACTCCCAATACGCCACCTTCTGCACACGAAGGTACGGTTCCCGGAGGTGGCGGCTCTGGAAAAACGCATCGGTAACACGGGCCATTGGGATCGCCGAATACGGATATTTGACCATCAAATTGATAAATGGAGGCAAATACGTTCGGCGTTTGGGTTAATACACAGGCGTCATTTACCAAATAGCGAGTCGCAAAATTGTCTGTTCCGTCCAGTACGAGATCGTACGCACTAATTATTTCGAGAGCATTGTCAGAGGTTAGCCGCCCGCTATGTAGTCGTACGTTGACCAGCGGGTTTAAGCTATAGAGCCGATCCTTGGCGGCGTCCAACTTTAAGCGGCCCACATCCTCGGTGGTGTAAAGAATTTGTCGATGTAGATTCGTGGGGTCTACGGTATCGAAATCAACGATTCCGATGGTACCAACACCTGCAGCAGCAAGGTAAATCAGTGCCGGCGAACCTAAACCACCCGCCCCGACCACCAAAACAGAGGCTTTCTTCAGTCGATTTTGCCCTTCTTCACCCAACTGCGGCAACATCAAATGGCGACTATATCTGGTTTTTTCTTCGGCAGAAAGCACAGGTTTGGCGTGGGTCTGTGGTGAGGGGCGAGTTTTTAACGATTTGACTGTAAGGAATTAAACAGTCCATGTTCTACGAACCCACTCTTATTTGATCCCCGCGCCGAACAAGATGAATTCATTCTACATATTAGGCTTATTGGTTGAGACCAAAATAGTCTACCAGTAACGCAGGAGCATGTAGGCCTCCGCGAGGCCAAACGTGGGAGCCGTTTTCTATTTCGTACAGCCGCACATTCGCACTTCCCGGGCAACCCCCGACGTTATGAAGGATGGTCCGTGGATTGCTGGTCCGAAAGGTGCCCGAATCAATGACCCCAACGCAATTGTTGCGGTTTTTCCACATGATCATCGTCTCATAAGCCCCTTTGGTCGCAAACGACCCGGATGGTATGCCATTGAACGGAAGTACGGCATCGGCGGTGCCGTTAATCATCATCATACTGACGGGACTCGAGGGAAAGCAAACCCGGGAAAGTGGCTCGGAAATCATGGCGGCCACGCTTGAAAAGGCTTTATAGATGTCGCTACGCTCACAGGCTAAACGCTGTGCAAACATGCCCCCCTGCGAAAAACCAATAACAAACAGTCTGTTTTTGTCTATTGAATATTTCTCATCCAACATTTCTAAGACTTTGTCGGTAAAGTCAACGTCGTCGACCCCGTCAATATCTGGCCGGTTGCAATTACATCCCTCGGCCCAATTGGAGGTCGATGCGGTGGGATAGGCCACCATGAATCCGTATTTATCGGCTTGTTCGTCAAGTCCCGAACCTTGCTGAAATCCACTTCCTGAGTCCCCGGACCCATGCAATGCCAAAACAACGGGGACGGGCGTTCCAGCTTCATACCCCTCCGGAATATGGACGTCTACGAATCGATTTTTATTCTGAAATAAAAGAATGAAACGCTCATCGGATCCGGAACTGTCGGCTCCGCAACCGGCTCCCGCGATGACAATTGCCACCGCTGCGATTTGAATGGAATACATGAGGGTTTGGCGCATGACGCAAAATACATTGCCCAGACCTTTCGGTCGAGGCAATGTTTACTACCTAAATTGTTTGATTTAGTCGCAACGGGTTGCCGAACTGTTTATTTTGGGGCTCGGGGCGACGCGTCCAATATTGGGACTTGAGTTGACTGGGTCCGTTTCTCAGCTTTTTGTCTACCCAAACAAAGCTGTTGACCAAGCGGGAACGGGACTTCTACTCGACGTTTTATTGGTCGCGAGCCATGTGTACACGAGAGCCGGAACATTCAGCGTATTGTTTTATGCCTCGAATAGAGACCATTCGGTACAGTCTATGCAAACGGTTATGATTCAACACGATGCGTGTGCCCAACTGGCTGAACTGGCTGCCATGGACTGCCCGCGCGGTGGCGTCCAAATTAGTCATTAGAGGGCAATAGGCTAGGAAGCTAGCTCTCTATTGGGCTGACGTTTGGAACTGGATGTTGACATCCAAAGCCCGCTCAAAAAGGGCCACCCAGTCGTTGGCTTTACACATTCTCATTCTGGTCACCTTGACCAAATCGGTTTCCAACAAAGTCGTTTGATGCGGTTCAACAAAGGTTGATTCAAGAAGCGCCGTATCGGAAACCAGTCTCCCGATGGAAAGACGTCCAAAATTGGAGAACCAAAGGGCTCTATCTCCCATCAGAGCATACATGGCGTCGTGCATGGCTTGCACGGATTGATCGCAATCAACTCGATATAGGCCGTCGAATCGACCATATACCAGCAATAGCGAGTCCGTTGGAGCTGAATCGGTACCGTACCGATCGGAAAAACAGATAGCTATCCGCTTGGCGCCTTGTTTTAACACGATTGGGACTTCAACCTCGCCTTCTGGTGTGCTAATCCAAACACCTTGATCTACAACTACTTGAGGCGAAACAACCTCTTTTAACCGGGAAGCAAATCGGGCAGATGGAGAAAGAAGCCGAAGCCGCCGACCTACGTTTGAAGTAGCGGGATGCCTGTCGCAGGCTCTGTTACGAAGCCATTCTACGGTTGGAAATGCGGAAACACGTATCATGATTGGAGTGGTTTAGGTGTTCTTTTTTGACTTGTCCCAATCTAATCAGACCCATGTGACATCGTTTTGTCATACCTAAAATTAGTACTCAAAAAAAGAGGCGCGACGATGAAATCGCCGCGCCTCTTTGCCACGCTCAATCAAGTGCTAAAAGCCTCAGGCAACTGGTTTGGATCCAATCACGACTGAGCCTCGCACGGTTTACTTGCTCATACCCATGGATGCTGGAGGGTCGTATTGCTTCGTCAATTCGGCCTTGCGTTTACGCGGCCAAACCTCGTCTAACGAACTTCCTTCGTACAACCGTCCGTTTTTCATGACCCACAGAATGTCGTTGGTATTCCGAATGTTATCCAGAGGATTCGAATTTAAGACAATCATATCGGCCATTTTTCCGGGCTCAATGGAACCCACATCTCCTTGCAGCCCAATGCCTTCAGCTCCAAAAATGGTAGCGGCCCGAAGCGCATTATGGGGCGACATGCCGCCCGATGCAACCGACCACAATTCCCACTGATACCCCAATCCTTGAAGCTGGCCATGGCTACCAACGCCCACTCTACCACCCTGCAGCACGATTTTGTTGGCAATTTCGGCGTGACGAGAGAAAATATACTCTTCATCCCTGAACCAACCCGCTGGGCCCGGTCCATTTCCAGGACCCCGGCGCCGCGTTTTTTCATCGATTTCGCTGTGGGGAGTAAACGTTCTCAGCTTAACGTCGTCGTGCGGATTCTCGTTGGTGTAATAGTAATTTTCACCAAAAGGACCGCCATACGACACCAAAAGGGTGGGCGTGTACGTCTGTTTGGTGAATGCGGTTAGCCCAACTACGTCCTGAAACAACGGATAAATGGGGTAGGAATGCTCTTGACCTGGATAACCATCTTGGAGCATGGTCAGGTTATATTCCAGACTCAATCCGCCTTCGGTCGTGGGCATCAGGTTTTGCTCCCGGGCCGCTATGACCAACCACTGGCGCTGCTGGCGATTCCCCGACATGTACATTTTAAAGGTCTTGGTGTGGTAATACTCACTATAGCGCTTCAAAATTCGCCGAGCATCGTCCAGGTCCTTAATTGGATCAGTAACGTAATCTCCGAAAACTCCGGGGCCTGTTGAATAAATACGAGGGCCTAGGATTTCACCTGCCGTCACTAAATCCCCATAGGTAAGCACGTCGGTGGTTCCTGTTTGTGGATCCCGAACCGTGGTAACTCCATAAGCAAGATTGGCTTGGTATGACCAGGCGTCGGGTTTATGTAAGCCTGTTGACTGTCCCACGTGGGCGTGCGTATCGACAAATCCAGGTATAATGGTTTTGCCTTTCGCGTCAATCACTTCCGCGCCAGCAGGAATGGTAACACTGGAAGCGGGACCGACAGCCGTGATTCGATTGTTGACGACCACGACACGGCCATTTTCAAGGACCTCATCGCCCTTCATCGTAATGATGCGGGCGCCGTCAAAGACCATGGTGCCTTGGGGCAGGTCCCGAGGTTGCTCGACTACGGCGCGCGTTTCCGCCGGCTTATACTCGGGCGTTCCATCATCCTTTTTGTCCTCAT
>CALEEY010000265.1 GCA_937877085.1 uncultured Bacteroidota bacterium | reverse complement strand
TGGATGTAGGGAAAATGGCCAATTTAGTAGTAAGCACAGGCGATATCTTTGATGAAGCGTCGTCTGTAAAGTTCGTATTCGTCAATGGTCACAAGTACGAATACGAAGCGCCCGATAAGAAAGAAGAAACCACCCCAAGTCGTCGCAGAGGTCAATAAGCACCATGAAAATCAAACTATTTATCGTTGCCCTTGGACTATCCTTGGTCGGTCATTCGGTTTCTGCCCAAGATGTCTTAATTCGGCATGCTACCGTGCTAACTATCACAAAAGGGACGCTTGCCGACACCGATGTGTTAATCCGCGATGGCATAATTGCCGAAATTGGAAAAGGGCTTCGCGCCCCGCGGGGCATTGAGGAAGTGGACGCTACAGGCCAATTTTTGATGCCAGGGATTATCGATGCCCACTCCCATATCGCGCTTTCAAGCGTAAACGAGGGATCCAGCCCTGTTACGGCTGAAGTAACCATGGAAGACGTCGTCGATCCGTACGATATTGGAATTTACCGAGCGCTCGCGGGCGGCGTTACTACGTCGCACACCATGCACGGATCGGCCAATGTGATTGGTGGACAAAATGAGACGATCAAGCATCGCTACGGAAAAACGGACCCGGACGATCTCCGATTTGTGGGCGCCCCCCGTACCATCAAATTTGCTTTGGGTGAAAATCCAACCCGATCACACGGAAGGCGCGGGTCTCAAGGTGGCGGCGGAATCGTTCCGGCAACAAGAATGGGCGTCGAACAGGTTCTTCGCTCCTCTTTCGAAAATGGAAAACGATACATGGAGGCGTGGGACGCTTACCGTTTGGCGGTAAAAACGAATCCCCGTGCCGTGTCCCCAGAGTACAACGATCGGCTTGAGGTAATGGCTGACATTCTTCGAGGAGAGATTCTTGTTCACTGCCATAGCTACCGCGCAGACGAAATAGCGATGCTCATGCGGGTCCTGAAGGACTTTGGGGTCACAAAAGTTACGTTCCAGCATGCCAATGAGGCCTTCAAAGTAGCTCCTGAATTGGCCGAATTTGGAGCCAGTGCGTCGGTATTTGCGGATTGGTGGTCCTATAAGATGGAAGTGTACTATTCCACGGCCTATAACGCTGCCATTTTAATGCGGAACGGCGTATTGACGTCTATTAATTCGGATTCAGGTGAACTGAACCGTCATTTGTATCACGAAGCTGCAAAGAGCCAGCGGTATGGCGGTCTGACGGATGACGAGGCCCTTTCGATGATTACGATCAACCCCGCGACTCAATTAGGCATCCAGGATCGGGTTGGATCGATCGAAATTGGGAAAGATGGGGATGTAGCGCTCTACGATTCTCACCCGCTTTCGGTGTATGCCATCCCCATGCAAACCTACGTGGACGGTAAAAAATATTTTGACCGCCTGACTGACGCTGACGACATGCGGATTCAGGTCAGTCCGACGGCCAGTTTTAGCTCTTACGAGACGCAAATTACGGGCAAGGACCATTTTCATGGAGACAACGAAATCATTGATTTTGAAGACCTCTTTGGGGTAGCCGCAGAAGCCACCACTTCCACCTCTACATCCAATTAATAGCGGACGCTGGAAAAATGAATCTACTTCTAACGATAGTTCTTGCCTTTCTGACCTTATTTCAACAGCAAGAACAAGAACAAAAGGCCCGACAGGGCACCTACGCGATAACCAATGCGCGCATTGAGACGGTATCGGATGGCACGATTGAAAATGGTACGATCGTCATTCAAGGGGATCGGATTATAGCCGTTGGTAAAAATGTGGTGATCCCTCCAGGGGCGGAGATTATCGACGGAACCGGCATGCGTGTGTATCCGGGCATGATCGACTCCGGAACGAGCCTAGGTCTTACCGAAATTGGCTCGATCGCAGAAACGGACGACACCAATGAAATAGGCGACATCACGCCGCATATGGACGCGCTTACCGCGATCAATCCAAATGCGACTGCTATTCCAGTGACGCGTCTTTCGGGTGTTACAACAGTAATTTCGGAGCCTGCTGGGGGGATGTTTCCAGGTACCGCAGCTATGATCAACTTGTTTGGCTACACCGCTGAACAGATGCAGGCTGGAAATGCGAAAATGCTGATTCTTCAATTCCCGGTAAAGCGAACAGGCGGTGGATTCGGCGGAGGCGGCGGTGGCCGTTTTGGTAATCGTTCGGATAGCGACCCGGAAGAGGAATACAAAAAAGCGATGGCCAAACTAAATGAGGTGTGGGATCGTGCCGAATTGTATAACCGAATTGAAGAGGCCTATGCGGCCAACCCTCAAGGCAAAGAAAGGCCTGTTTACGCACCGGAAATGGATGCCATTCGTCCCGTACTTGCCGGATCGCGGACGCTCATGGTTAAAGTGGATGAAGAAGCGGCCATTTTGGCTGCGCTAGAATGGGTCAAAACTCGTAAGATTCAGAAAGTGGTCTTTTCGGGCGTTTCCGAAGGGTGGCGCGTGGCGGATAAACTCGCGGAGGCAGGAATTTCGTGTCTGGTTGGCCCTATGTTGGCAACGCCAACGCGTGGATCTGACCGCTATGATCGAGCCTACGCAAATGTCGGATTGTTGGCAAATGCGGGCGTAAAAGTGGCCATTCGAAGCGGCGAGTCGGAAAATGTGCGGAATCTGCCATTCAATGCTGGTTTTGCCGCGGCCTACGGATTAGGCAAGGAAGCTGCGCTTCGCGCGGTGACCCTGGCGCCTGCAGAAATGTTTGGCATCGACAATGACTTCGGATCGCTGTCGGTAGGGAAGAAAGCCAATCTGTTTATTTCAGATGGCGATCCTTTTGAAACGTCCACCAACATCCTGGCGCTATTCATTGACGGCTTTAATGTCCCGATAGAGAGCCGCCATTTGGACCTCTATAAAGAGTTTCTGGATCGAGATGCGGGTCGCTTAAAACCGGTAGAAGTACTTCCTGCGGGCAATTAATATAAGTCCTTCGCCCGGCTTTCTGAGGCAGTTCACTATGCGACACGTGCCGGGAAGAGTCGAATGGTTCTACCGGATGCATCGCGTACAGGACTTCGGAAGTGACCTGGTCTTTAATCCGTTGTCTTGGATTATAAACGATTCTTTCGACACCATTCAGTTGGGTGTTCACGAACGAAGATTGTCGCGCAGAGATTATCGAACCGATGGTTCTAACCTGTGGGACAACCTTTCCCATCCTTTGGACGTGATCGAGGAGTTCGGGTGGAGAAGTTTTATTTCCCAGGAGGTTTTTCCACTCAGCTTCGGAACGGAAACCGCCGGGTGGCCGCCTGAACTAAGGTGCTCCGTTAACGTTTTTCCGCGAGCTTTATGGCGTCCCAATGGGCATCCATCTGCTCCAAGGTGGCATCCACAAGCGAAATCCCGTCACTTTCAAGCGCTTTTTCTACCCCCTGAAAGCGTCTAATAAACTTGTCGTTGGTTCGACTCAATGCATTTTCAGGATTGATACCCACTTTCCGCGCATAATTTATTAGGCTGAAAAGAACGTCTCCTAATTCTTTTTCTTGCTCCTCCAACGGAGCATTGCTCGTAGCCAGTTCTCGAAACTCCCCAAGTTCTTCCTCTACTTTGGTCCATGCGTCTTTGGGGACGGGAAAGTCGAACCCGACGCCAGCCGCCTTCTCTTGCATGCGAAAGGCTCTGAGCAGCGACGGAAGGTGACGCGGAACCCCCTCCATGGCTGACTTCTTCTCCCCCTCCCTAATTTTGATGGTTTCCCAGTTGGTAAGCACTTCTTCCACATTGGCCACTACCGTGTCTCCAAACACATGGGGGTGGCGTCGAATCAGTTTTTCCGTTTCTGATTCTATTACTTCCGTCAAAGAGAAAGAGTCGGTTTCTGCGGCAATAACGCTGTGGAAGACCACGTGCAACAAAATATCGCCCAGCTCTTTCTTCAGATTCTGCCAGTCCTCGTTATCGATGGCTTCGACTGTTTCGTACGCTTCCTCGATAAGCAGATGTTTAATGCTCTCGTGCGTCTGAACTTTATCCCACGGACAATCGCGCCGCAAGTGGCGAACGATAGCGACGAAATCGGCAAAAGCCTCCAAAGAAGCCCCGGTTTCAGTAAAAACAGGATCAAATATCTTCTGGCTCATTTCGTAAATGGGTGTTTCAGTTTGAGAGAGGTGAGGCTTGGGACACGAACAACACAACTCGGATAACTTTCCTTTCTGTGGAAAACTTTTGAGTTCTGCGCAAGATCTTTTTTCCCTCCATTCGTACTATCTGGAACGAACCAGAAGTAGAAAATCAGCTTGTTTCAACAGGTTGTGACAGCAGGCTGTCACTCTCATTTGGTTTCTTGAACAGGCTAAGTTACAAATCATTCCCCTGTGGCTCTATTAAACCTGTCCTTCTGGTAAAAGAGGGCAGTAAAAAGCAGGGGGTTCATAAACAACCACACCCTTTGCATCTCCTGGTGGTTTCCGAAGATGTACGACTCAGTCAATTCGCTTGACTGGGAAAAGGCCGGCTTGCCGGTGGACACGAATAGAATCGCCAGGGGCTCATGTAAAATATATTCAGGAGGTGTTAGATGGCACGTGGAGTTAATAAGGTAATCTTGGTAGGTAATTTGGGTAAAGATCCCGAGTTGCGCTATACAGGAAGCGGTACAGCAGTTTGCAATTTTACTCTTGCAACAAACGAATCATACAAGGATGCGAACGGCGAAACGGTTGAAAAAACCGAATGGCATAATCTTGTGGTATGGAGTCGATTAGCGGAAATCTGCAATGAGTACCTAAAAAAAGGATCTCAGGCGTATTTCGAGGGCTCACTTCAGACTCGTTCGTATGACGACAAGGACGGCAACACGAAGTACATCACCGAAATCAAAGTGAAAGAAATGATGATGCTGGGGGGTCGTGAATCAGGTGGGAGCTCTAATGGGTCCAATGGTTCGTCGTCGTACTCGCAAAATAAAACCTCGTCTCCGGCCGCTGCGAAAGCGTCAGCACCAGCCGGTCCAAGTGACGATTACACCTTTGAACCCGACGATGATCTCCCTTTCTAACAAGGAGATTTGAAGGGCAAAATTATCCGGTCGCATGGGCTGTGGCCGGGTCAGATTGAATTCCGTATTCAATCTGACTCTGTAATCGATTTCAATGGAAGGAGTATGAGAGGCGCGGCGATGCGAGCATCGCCGCGCCTCTTTTTGTTTAGCCTATGGTCGCAGTTTGGTCCGTTTTGGAGTCAGAAAGGACTGTTTTCTTTGCAATTCGGCCAATAATTGAACTTTTGCGCGAGAAAAACGGGTTTTGCCTTGCATTTAACCCTTCTTCTAGGCTAATTAGTGTGGCTGTTATCGGTTATCAAAAGGGGCGCAATTTGCCCCGTTAGCTGACTACCTTTTAATCCCAGATAATTAAACGAAGTATATCACATGGCTACTGCAAATCGGGGTCAATGGAGCGGAAAAACTGCATTCATTATGGCCGCTGCTGGATCTGCAATTGGATTAGGAAATATTTGGAGATTCCCATACACCGCAGGTGAAAACGGTGGTGGTGCATTTGTGCTCATCTATTTGGGATTTGTGTTGCTAGTCGGTATTCCGGTTGTTTTGGCCGAGTTGTCGATTGGCCGTAAGACGGAAAAAAACCCGGTCGGAGCTTTCAAAGCACTCGTACCAAAGACACTTTGGCCCTACCTAGGTGGTCTAGGCGTTGCTACAGGATTCGGTATTTTGGCGTTTTACGCCGTTTTAGCGGGATGGACCCTCTCCTACCTCTACGGTGCGGTGGTAGGTATTTACGGCGGTCCAATGACGGCAGCAGAGAGCCAAGCGCTTTTTGTTCACTTAATTGGCGACCCCACGCTCACCATTGCTCTAACGGCTGCCTTTCTTTTACTAACCGTTTTGATTGTTAGAAAAGGCGTTTCGGGCGGAATTGAATTGGCGACCAAGATATTGATGCCGATGCTGCTCGTAATCTTACTCATTCTTGCCGTTAGGTCCGTTACTCTTCCTGGTGGTGTGGATGGATTAGTTTATCTGTTCAAACCCGACTTTAGTAAGATTCATGGCGGAGTTATTATGAGTGCGCTGGGCCAAGCGTTGTTCAGCCTCTCGCTTGGAATGGGAGCCATGATTACCTATGGATCCTATTTTCCTAAGAATGAAAATATATTTCAAGCGGGAATTGCCGTAGCAATGTTCGATACCTTGATCGCCATTTTGGCAGGTA
>CALEEY010000264.1 GCA_937877085.1 uncultured Bacteroidota bacterium | reverse complement strand
GCATCCCTTTCGGACGCAGAGGTTGATTCAATTTCTAGGTCACTTAAGACGTGGAGACCGAGCGCTTCCGATCAGGAAATCAACGAAATCGTTTTAGAGGCGGCTTCTGTCTTTTTTGAGGCTGATGCAGAGAAAGAAATCGTTCAATCTGTCAAATCGCTTGGCAGTGCATTAAGTACCGAACAGCGTCAACAGGTTTTGGAGGACGTAATGCGGGTTGCCGAAGCAGACGGCGTGTTGTTAAACTCGGACTTGAACATTTTATCCGTTTTAGCGGCCGCTTGGGATACCAAAGCCACGAAAGATAGATTGGTCGAAGAATCCACCGCCCGCTTAGAAAGCGAACCAGAATGGAGTGTGCTGCATGACATTGCGCTCATGTACATCATCATGGCTCACAGCACGGATGGGGAGTTGTCCGAAGTCGAAATCGCCATGATGATTGATCGACTCGGTGAATGGGAACCGGAATTGGATGAAACGAAAATCCGAGCCATCTTAAGAACTGCGATTGAGTTTTATGGACAGAGCCCGGGCCAAGCAGACATTCAAGATTCCGTTGAAGCCATCAAAGATGCGCTTCCCAGAACCCAACGGCTTGTTGTTCTCGATGATTTGGTTACGATTGCTCGTGCAGACGGAAATGTGAAAGTAGGGGAGAGGGAGATTGTTGAGTCGCTGTCTAACGCATGGAACGTAGATATTCGAATCGCCTTTTGATTTAACTCGCTGCCTGTATTTCCCGGATAATCACTAAGTGATGCTCCGTATGTATGGTCATAAATTCGATGGCTTCATCGCGGTACATAACATCCATAATGGGATGAATCAGCGTGGCTTTTTCAGATATTTCAAGCGGATTCCCAACTCTATTACGGGTTTTTAGTAATAGCTTTTCTAAAAACTCCGGACTTGGGTTCTCGCTTGGCCTGGAGATAGCTGGAGCTTCTATTTGTCCCCTCGGAAACTGCTTCGACGCCATAACGGTGTCTCGGTACATATTTGGCTCACGGCTTCCTGTACCCGGATGTTCTTTTCTGAGCGCGAGGATCATGCCTGAAATGGCAATTAGCGTGTGCTCGATCTGTTGGCCAACGCTCCATTTACTTACGGATGCTTGGCGAACAAAAGCGGACGGAGCGAACCCTTCAAGTTCCGTTAGTTGATGGTTCATCTTATCTACAAACTGTTGCATACCTTGATTTTATGGCTAGTTGTTAGTCTCTTTCTACAAGCAATAGGAACGTAGTTTCACCCAATTACTGATCGAAAGAAGGTTTTGATTTTGCTTTCCCAGACAGTTCAACGGGCGGCGGTGTAGAAGATTTTGACGCAGATTTGGATGGGGCGCCGTTTGAATTCAAGACCGGATCCTGTGCGTCTGGCCTAACCGAATCGCTCCCAAATGGTCCACCTGCAGTCCCTCTAAAGCCTTGATTTCCGCCAAACCCACCAAAACTCATGCGGATGCCTGTATTTCCTTTTAAAACGGACTGAGCCAATTTCCGGAATAAACTCCTTGTTATGGGAAAAAGACCCAAAAATCCTATCAGGTCCGTAATGACACCCGGAGTGACGAGCAACGTACCCGAAACTAGAATAATGGCGCCATCAATAATCTCATTACCAGGCATTTGACCGGTACTGAGTTTCTTGTTTAATTCCATCCAAACCGCGAGGCCTTGCTTTTTGGCCATGTACGACCCAAGCAGTCCGGTCGATAAAATCAGTCCAAACGTTTGGAGTCCGCCAATAAGCTCACCCAATTGGATCAGCAAATAGATTTCGACGGCTGGAAGCACTACAAATAAGAGGAAGAGCCAAGGCATACGGTTTCGGGATGATTAATTACTCTTTCTACGAGTGTCGCCCGTAATTGCTTCATTTTATTACGAAGTGGATCAAAAAACTGCAGTCATGCTAGACGCCCAATTCGAATCGAGCTCAATTAATCTGTGGACAGATTCATAGGCGGACAATTGAAATATATTTTGGTCCATTTTCTTAGCTTATTTACAATGTAACATAATTAACCTTATGTTGCGTTATACAAATAAACGGTTATGTTTTGCCAAACATCGTCCAACATTCTGCTGATAATCGCATTTCAAATGTAGATAGCGACGACTATCTACTGCAACTTTGGCTTCGTTCTAAATCAAGGAACTCTAAAGATGCATATGCGAGAGATGTTAGGCAATTTCTAGCGTTTGTCGATCTACCATTGACGCAAGTAAAACTCGAACATATTTGGAATTGGCTCGACCATTTAGAATCGGAAGGTTTTGTTGTTTCAACTGTTGGTCGAAAACTTGCGACCATTAAGAGTTTGTTTAGTTTTGGGCTGAAAGTTGGATACTTACCTTTTAATGTCGGAGCTGCTATTTCTTTGCCTAGTATTCCTGATTTGTTGGCGCAACGAATACTTTCAGAAAGTGATGTGCATAAATTATTAGACGCATCTGAGGTAGAAAGAGATAGTGTCTTACTAAAACTGTTTTATGCTTCAGGTGCACGCGTTTCAGAATTGTGCGTTTTGCGTTGGGAGCATATTCAACTAAGATTGCGGAAAGAACAAAATAGCGAAGCGTATATCACCTTAATTGGTAAAGGGTCGAAATCAAGAAATGTCATTGTTTCAAGTGCTATGTGCACTTTGTTAACTGAGTTTCATGTTAAAGAATCAGAATTAGGTTTCGGTAATCCGACAGACTCCGTTTTTAGATCTGCCAAAGGAGGCTCACTTTCGCGGCAACAAATGTGGCGCATAGTTAAAAAAGCCACAGGTCTTAGTGGTGTCATGCGAGATATTTCGCCGCATTGGTTACGTCACGCACACGCTTCGCACTCTCTTGATCGTGGCGCCCCAACACATCTTGTTAAAGAGACGTTGGGCCATAAATCCTTAACCACCACTAGCAGGTATACGCATGCCCGCCCAGACGACTCTTCAGGAAAATACCTCGACATATAAGCTTGTCGACTCATTCTTGGAATCGGTTACCATAGCGGAGACAAAAAGAGCATATCGAAGCGACCATGGTGTATGTGCACCAAAGGGATCGACTTCGGGACAGCGCCGCAGATTACATCAATTTAGATTTGAAAAAGGATTAGGATGACGTCCCGACCTCTTATTCCAATCGTTGCCGGGCCTACGGCGGTCGGTAAAACCTCGGTAAGCCTCCAAGTCGCCAATGCGCTGTCGGCCGAGATTATCTCGGCCGACAGTCGTCAGATTTACAAAGAGTTTTCGATT
The DNA here is from genome assembly GCA_937877085.1 of uncultured Bacteroidota bacterium. Taxonomy (GTDB): domain Bacteria; phylum Bacteroidota; class Rhodothermia; order Rhodothermales; family UBA10348; genus UBA10348. The sequence goes on along the minus strand of CALEEY010000264.1, from coordinate 3,262 downwards.
GGAACCGCCTGTCCGACGCCGGACCAATTAAAACAAGTAAAGCATCATTTTGTGCAGGAGATTTCTGTTGGTGAACCTTATTCCTCGGGCATTTTTGCTGAACGAGTAAGCTCGGTGGCGGCAGATGTGTTGTCTCGTGGCAAGAACATCGTTGTAACCGGTGGTTCTACCTTATATATACACGCACTTTTACATGGTCTTTCGGATATCCCGCAAGTAGATCCGTCCATTCGGGTCGAATTGAATACTCGATTGGTAAAAGAAGGACCCGTTACGCTTTATCGAGAGCTCGTCCAGGTTGATCCTATCTACGCGAACACGCTTGACCAATCAAAAAGCCAACGAATTATCCGGGGTTTGGAGGTGTTTATCGGGACGGGTCAGCCTATTTCGTCATTTCACGGCTCTCCTCCCCTCCCGGAGCATCGTTTTCAGCTGTTTGTGCTTCACAGGGAGCGAAAAGAGTTGTATAACCGCATTGATGAGCGCGTAGACGAAATGATTGCTGGAGGGTTGGTTGAGGAGGTCGAAAGCGTTCTGGTCACCAAACCTGACCTTTCTGACAACGCTTTTCGCACGATCGGAATTCAAGAGCTATTACCCCACTTGTCGGGCGAAACGAGTCTGGATGAGGCCATTACGCTTATCAAACGCAACTCTAGGCGGTATGCAAAACGTCAATTGACCTGGTTTAAGCGGTATCCGGAGGCCATTTGGATTGATGTGGATGCGACCGACGCTGCTCAAATCATTTTGACCAAGTGAACGCCTTTGGGGACGGCTAAATGCCTACAATACCACAAGTGCCGTAAACGCTACGACTACTTCAGTCGCCGCAAGGGCTGCAGTGGCTACAAACACCAAACGTCTCCTACCGATTCAAGAAAAACCCGACCCGGCGGCCTTCTTTTTCGTATTTGACGTCGTCAGCTAGTTTTTCGATCAAGAAGATTCCTCGGCCGCCATCCGCGAGTATACGGTCAGAATCTAAAGGGTCGGCAATCTGGCTTCGATCGAATCCGGGACCCTGATCTTCAACCCAACAAGACACGACATTGGGGTTCGCCTGAAACTCAATCGTGACTTTTTTAGACGCATCAAGCGCGTTGCCATGTTCAATAGCGTTTGTGACCGCCTCGCTTGCCAAAAGAACACACGTGTATACCTTTTCGTCGTCCGAAAAACACGCAGCGTAAAACGCTTCGGCTTCGTCTACAACGCGTTCTAGCTCTTCAAATGTGCTAAATATTTCAATCGATTTAAACGTCTCGCCGGGTCCACTCATTCGAAATTTCTGGTTCGCTTTGCAGGTTTTTGAAATTTTAGCTACGACTTAATCTACGAAATTTTGGAGGCGAATTCGCTAGCAATTATTGACGCCTGAACCTTTCTGTCAAACTGTTTTACATGCTCAGCAGACGCCATTGGAAGGGAATGCGATTGCCAACGATCATACAGCTCTTCGATGGCAACCGATATGGCTTCGACATCGTCCGGATCTACCAAGGTTGCTGCATCATAGCCTTCTAACGCCCGTTTAGCTTCGCCATTCGGCACGAGTGCTAAAATGGGCTTTTGGGAGCCCATATACTCGAACAATTTGCCCGTGGAAATCATTTCTTCTCCCGTTTGATGCCCAATAATCATCCAAGCGACATCGGCCTTGGCAAGCTGCTTGGTGGCATCGCTGTGATCTAAGTAGCCCATCAATTCCGTATTGTTCTCGAGACTAAGTTGTTGGATTAAGATCTTTTTTGACTCAGGAAAAAGGCCTACAAATTTAAGTTTGATGCGTCGTTTTAGTTCTGGTCTTCGCTCATGTAGAACCCGTACAGCCGTAAGAAAAGTATCTGGCTGTTGCGCGTCATAAAACATCCCAGCGTACAAGAATGTCATAACGGACGGGTCCCCTGCTTGCGGATTCTGATCTTGAATATGGTCAAAGTCTGCGGGGTCATATCCTTGTGGCACAACGGAATAGGAACAAGTGGCTTGCGGGTTTCGAAGTTGGATTGCCCGCATAATCGTCTCATTGATGGAGAATACGTGCACACATTCTTCCAGCACTTTGTGCTCCATTCGCGCCGTTAACTTTCGATGCCAATAAGTCGGATAGGTGTGCCTTGGGTTATCAACCCAATCATCCCTGTAGTCGACAATTAAAGGTAGCTGTTCACGGCGGGCAATGGCTGCTCCGATCATCAAACAGGTGTAGGGAGGGGCGGTCGCGTAAACAAGGTCAAACGGATCTTGTTTAAAGATCTGTCGCGCCGCCTTCATGGCGAAACGCTTCCAGCCAATTTTGTTATCCGGTAGAAGCGTCCACTGACTCAGGCTACTTAGAAATCGCCTGGAACGTTCTTCGGGAAAAGAGACTGTTTTTTGTTTGTTGGACTTTCCGAACCTGGTTGGATCTAGACTGGACGTTCGGACAATGGAAATGTCAGGATTAGCCGTCAGTTCTTCCAGCAAGCCATCATCAAATGCAAAATAGGAGGCGGTGTCTGGTGTTAAAACGGTTATACGCCAGCCGTTTTCTGGAAGGTATTTTACTAATTTCGCAATGCGCTGTACCCCCGACAATCCCATCGGAGGAAAGTAGTAGGCAATCACCAAAACATGTCTTTTGACGACGTTAGGCATGGTGCTTACAATATAGTAGCAAATTCGTGAAGCTCTTTCCGCCGCAAATCGGGCACTTTGGCGTCGTCTGCTGGGTAGCCGACCACTAATAGAACGATGGCCCTTTCGTGAGCAGGGCGTTCCATGATTTCGTTCAAAAAGCCCATCGGACTCGGAGTATGGGTCAGCGTACTGAGGCCACACTGATGAAGGGCGGAAATCAGCATTCCCGTTGCTATGCCGACTGATTCCGCGACGTAATAATTCTTTGACCTGCTTCCATCTTCAAGGAGGTCATAATTACGCGCAAAAATACCAATCAGGACTGGGGCCGTTTCTAAAAAGGGCTTTTCTGCGTCGGTACCAAATGGTTTTAGTGCCTGAATCCATTCCTCGGGCGCTTTTCCGCCATAAAACTCCTTTTCTTCGTCTTCGGCGCCGATGCGTATGGCCTTCTTTTTGGACGGATCGGTCACAACTGCAAAATGCCACGGCTGTTTATGGGCGCCGGAAGGAGCTGTCGATGCTGCGCGCAGGCAATTTTCGATGACTCCCATAGGCACGGGCCTCGAACTAAAGTCCCGAATCGTTCTTCGGCTACTAAACGTCTTCAGCACATCTACCGACCGATCCAAAGCTT
>CALEEY010000263.1 GCA_937877085.1 uncultured Bacteroidota bacterium | reverse complement strand
GAGTGAAGCCAAACGCCCGAGCGTACAAGTTGGAGACCCCTTTACAGAAAAACTCCTGCTCGAGGCTAGCCTTGAAGTCATAAATAGCGGAGCAGTCGTTGGGATTCAGGACATGGGAGCAGCAGGAATTACGTGCTCATCCTGCGAAATGAGCGAAAAGGGCAATTCGGGTATGATCTTGCATATCGACAAGGTGCCCATTCGCGAAACAGGGATGTCACCGTATGAAATAATGCTTTCCGAAAGCCAAGAACGCATGCTCATTGTATGCCATAAGGGCCAAGAAGCGGTGTTATTAGCCATATTTGACAAGTGGGATCTTCATGCGGCCGAGATTGGACACGTAACCGACGATGGACGTGTCAAAGTTATGTGGCACGGCGAATTGGTGGCTGACGTCCCAGCGGAGCATCTTGCACTTGGAGGAGGTGCTCCCGTTTACGTTCGGGACACCGCTCGGCCAGCCTATCTTGATCAAACGGGAGCATTTAAGACGGATGACGTAGCCGATATGAAAGCCGAAGCAGGCACGGATGTGCTCCTGCAACTTTTGGGATCGCCAAATATCGCTTCCAAGCGCTGGGTATATGAACAGTACGACACCATGGTCCGGACCAATACAGTCATTGGGCCTGGCCCCTCTGATGCAGCGGTCGTGCGTCTTAAGGATTCTAAAAAAGGCTTGGCGGTCAAAACAGATTGTAATGCGCGGTACGTGTATCTGAATCCCAGGAAAGGCGCACAAATTGCGGTCGCAGAAGCAGCCAGAAATGTAGTTTGTGCAGGAGGACGCCCCGTAGCCATTACGAACTGCCTTAATTTTGGCAATCCGTATAAGCCAGAGCAATATTGGGTATTTAAAGAAGCTGTCAGCGGGATGGGGGATGCTTGTCGCGTGCTGGAGACGCCAGTGACCGGAGGAAACGTTTCCTTTTACAACGAAAGCCCAACCGGCGCTGTTTTCCCGACGCCGACTATTGGAATGCTAGGAGTGGTAGAAGACGTAGAAGCGCACGCGACCACTTTTGATTTCAAGAACGAAGGAGATGTTTTACTTCTGCTTCAACCGTCTGTCATCGAAAAAACGTGTATCGAGGGGTCGGAATATTTGGCTTTGATTCATGGTCTGACCGCTGGCGATGCTCCGTGTTTTGATCTCCATTCAGAAAAAGCAGTTCAGGATGCGTGCCTTTCGATCATTCAAAGCGGATTGGTGAACAGCGCGCACGATGTGTCGGATGGAGGATTGGCCGTGTGCCTGGCTGAAATGAGTTTGGCGTCTCGGGATTTAGGTGCCGAAATTAGTCTATCGTCCATGGGCGATTCGCGCTTGGATGCGGCGCTGTTTGGAGAAGCCCAGTCTAGAATCGTGATCGCTGTTTCGCCTGAACATGCCGAAAAGGTCCAAGATTGCGCTGCGGAGAATGGGGTTGCTGCCCTAGGAATTGGCAAAGTTACCGGAACCATATTTTCGTTGGAGGTGGATGGCCATCGTGTCATTTCTACCACCCCTGAAGTCATGCGCCACGTCTATGAGTCGGCCATTCCAAATATGATGGCTAGAAAGAAATAGATGAAACCTTGTTGAAGGTTCACTAAAGAGGAGTCCACTTCATTGATGAGGTGTAACACTTCCTAGGCCCGGGCAACCTATTGCTGTAAAAGGAAATTATTGATTAACAAAGCTGCTATTACAAAGAAGAAACATGGCAAATAACGCAAAATATGTAACGCTTACCGACGCAAACTTCGCGTCCCAAGTTTTACAGTCAGACCTTCCTGTCCTTGTCGATTTTTGGGCAACGTGGTGCGGTCCGTGTAGAATTATCGCCCCGATTATTGAAGAACTCGCCTCTGAGCTCGAAGGCCAAGCGGTTATTGGTAAAGTTGACGTTGACCATAATCCGCAAACAGCGATGAATTTCGGAATCCGATCCATTCCGACCTTGTTATTTTTCAAAAATGGCGTCGTCGTAGATCAAATGGTTGGAGCTGCACCTAAAAGGGTTTTGGTTGCTAAATTGGCTGCTCTTTCGGCTCAGCCGGTATAAATAACGCTATGGAAGGGATTGATTTCACGAATGCCGAGCATCGAAAAGTGACGATAATTGGTACGGGTCCGGCCGGTTTAACCGCCGCGATTTATTCGGCCCGTGCCAATTTATCTCCTTTGGTTATTCAAGGCCCAGAGCCGGGAGGTCAATTAATCACGACTACGGACGTGGAGAATTATCCTGGCTTTCCTGATGGAATCATGGGCCCAGAGATCATGCAGAAGTTCGAAGCCCAAGCTGAACGGTTTGGAGCGGAACTGCGCTGGGGTTCGGTAACATCGGTAGATTTTTCAGTCAGGCCCTTCCGCATGGTTGTTGATGAGGAAACGCCGGTAGTCTCGGACACGGTTATCATATCGACGGGGGCTTCGGCCCGTTACTTAGGGCTAGAAAATGAAGCCAGGCTTTTAGGCCATGGTGTATCGGCCTGCGCGACCTGCGACGGAGCATTTTTCAGGGGACAGGAGGTCGCTATCGTGGGTGGCGGAGACACGGCTATGGAAGAAGCGCTGTTTTTGACTCGCTTTGCTTCCAAAGTCTATGTGATTCACCGCCGAGGTGAATTCCGGGCTTCGCAGATCATGCAAGATCGGGTATTGGCCCATGAGAAAATCGAAGTCATTTGGAATACCGAAGTGATCGATATTCTTGGAGACAAACTGGTAACCGGTGCTGTTCTCCGTAATACCGATGGTTCGAATGAAAGAACGCTTCCGGTAGAAGGCTTTTTTGTGGCCATTGGGCACCGGCCCAACACGGATATCTTTGCCGACTTTCTTGATCGCGATGCAACTGGTTACATTTTAACCAAACCGGACTCTACCTACACCAATGTCGAAGGTGTTTTTGCCTCAGGAGATGCTCAAGACCATGTTTACCGTCAGGCCATTACTGCCGCTGGAACAGGTTGTATGGCTGCCATTGACGCAGAAAGATGGTTGGCAGACCAAGAAGCATAAGATTGTTTTAGGCCCGACTTTCAAACTAAGAAGCGTAAGACTTACTAGAGTTGAAGTGCTGAATTTATTCGGCGGTTGGGTTAGCCGAAACCCATTCAATGGCGTTGATTGGAAGCGTGCCACCGGCCTCTAGAGCGGCTGAATACAGCCATAAGGCCCTCACGGCAGCTTCCTCTGAGCCTTCTTCAAATAGCAAATCAGCGACTGCCACGGCTAGATCAGGATAAAAATGCCCTTTTTGATGGCATAATTGCAGTATCCTATGTTTATCTGACGTCAACACCTCTTCCAGACTCAGGCCCAGGCCATCTCTCAACCCACTGTCGATGGTTTCTGTACTGTCCACTTCCGGGTTTTCCCGCTTCTTGAATAAAATCAAGGCCAGAACCTGCGCCAATTGATGGACCTGGCGCATGATGAAGTCCCTTGAAATCATTTATCGCTCCGGAAGACTACTTTTTAAACATGTTGGCCAATACAAACCAGACGTTTTCTTTCCTTTCTCTCAGTCGACGGGAAAAATAGGGATACCACATGTCACCAAAAGGAACGTAGACGCGCATCCCATAGCCTTCAGCAGCAATCGATTGTTGAGTCTCGGTACGAATGCCAAATAGCATTTGAAATTCAAATCGGTCTGAGGGTATCTTGTTGGAGCCTACAAACTCTTTGGTAGCCGCAATTAAAAGGTCGTCGTGGGTAGCAATTCCGGGATAGCGGCCAGTTGTTATCAGCTTTTCCATGTATTCCAGATACCGGTCCCTAATAGTGGGCATATCCTGATAGGCCAATTTAGCCGGCTCCTTATAGGCTCCTTTACAAAGGCGAACTCTGGCTCCTAGCTCACACATATGCGCAACGTCTTCGGCCGTGCGTTTTAAATACGCCTGGAGCACGATTCCTACATTTTCAGGGTAATCAGGGTGCACGCGTTCGAAGATGGAAACGGTGGACCCGGTTACATCCGTTCCTTCCATATCCAATCGAACAAATGTATTCGTTTCTTTTGCGACCGTAAGTACTTCGTGGAGGTTATCAAGACAAAAGGATTCGTCTATCTTTTGTCCAAGCATCGAAAGCTTAATCGAAATATTTTTGTCGATGGTGCCTTCGGATGAATCGATAGCCTTAACTAAGGAGATATAGGATTCTTTAGCGCGTGTTGCCAATTTGGGGTCGCTTATGTACTCCCCCAATAAATCTAGGGTGGTAGAAAGTCCACTAGCGCGCAAATTGGCCGCAACAGGTAAGGTGTTTTCGACCGTCTCTGCGGCCACAAACTTGCGAGCTAGAAAAAATGGGAGCTTCATGCGAAAGAAGGTAATTCCGGAAGTTCGGCGGGGTAATTAAGAGTGGCGCAAGGGCTCGGCAAGCTACAACAGCCGTGTCCTCCAATCAACAATAAGCCGTTGCAACCTAGAAAGGAAAGCAGATCTGTGGACATTCGTAAGATCCACAGAGAACTCACGATCAGATCTTTTTAAGGCCGTTTTTTAGGTCTTTCATCAGGTCTTCTACGGACTCAAGCCCCACCGAAATTCGAAGCAGGTTGTCGGGTGTTTTTGAATCAGGTCCTTCGATAGAAGCTCGATGTTCAATTAACGATTCCGTACCCCCCAAGCTTGTCGCATTAGCAAAATAATGCAAGTTGTTGGCTAGCCGTTTTGCCTGTTCGGCGGTTCCTTTTATTCGAATGGACAACATTCCGCCAAACATATTCATTTGTCGCGACGCAATTTCATGACCGGGATCACTCAGGAGTCCAGGATAGTGAACGTGCTCGATTGCAGAATGGCCGGCTAAGAACTCGGCCAATATTAAGGCAGACTGACATTGACGCTCAAGACGAACAGCCATGGAACGGATGCCCCGCATGGTCAACCAACACGAGAACGGATCTAAAACAGCCCCTGCTTTCTGCTGGATGGCCTGAACCTTGGCGCACCATGCGTCTTCTTCGGCAAAAATAAGCGCGCCGCCTAATACATCAGAGTGTCCTCCAAAGTATTTGGTGATGGAATGCATGACGACGTGCGCGCCAAATTCAAATGGCCGCGTAATGAGCGGCGTGGACCAGGTATTATCTACAACCACGCTTGCACCAACTTTCCGAGCTTCATCGCTGATTGCTTGGATGTCCGTGATGCTCAATTGAGGGTTGGATGGGGTTTCAATCCAAACCAATTGAGTTGGGACTTTCAGGGCTTGTTTCACCTGACCGAGGTCCGCCATGTTCACTGTATCTACGATTAAGCCCCAACTGCCAAAATGGTCAGTAGCTAGGCTTCGTACACCATAATAGATGTCGTGCGGCAACAAGATTCGGTCGCCTGGCTTGAGAGACTGAAATATGGCGTTGACGGCGGCCATACCCGAAGAGAACGCCAACGCTTTCGCGCCACCTTCCAGTTCCGCCAGCGCTAGTTCCAGTTTTTGCCGCGTGGGATTATCGAGACGCGAGTAAACAAATCCGGCCGAATGATTTCCCGACTCGTCTCTCGCATAGGTCGTAGCCATCTGGATGGAAGGCGAAAGGGCTCGGCTTTCTAGATCCGGTTCGGTTCCAACTCTTGCAGCTATGGTTTCTAAGCTTGATTTCATTTCCGACGGCCCCTAGGTGATATGCGGCTATTAGCCGAGTTAAAACGCTTTCGAATTCCAAAATCAGATGTAATGTCACCAGTCTCTCA
>CALEEY010000262.1 GCA_937877085.1 uncultured Bacteroidota bacterium | reverse complement strand
CCCCTCCATTCTGTCGGGACTATCGATTTCCCGTTGGGTAATCCTGTCCCCTCCATTCTGTCGGGACTATCGATTTCCCGTTGGGTAATCCTGTCCCCTCCATTCTGTCGGGATGACAGGATTTGAACCTGCGACCCCTCGCCCCCCAGGCGAGTGCGCTACCGGGCTGCGCTACATCCCGAAATAATTCCTCGCTTCAATCAAAGAAAGCCCTTCAGTCAAAGACGCAAGGTCCCCTCCTATTGCTACACGCGATGTGAGTTCCCAAATGCGCGAACTTAGTTGGCATTTACTCTATCGAGTAACTTCTCAAAAAACGACTTGATTTCTTTTAATTCCTCGACAGAAGAAGAGGATTCCTTTCCTCCTCGCCGCGCCTTTTTCATCATTTGTTTAGCGCCATCAATTGTAAACTTTTCGTCCCGCAGCAGATGCCGAATTCGATAGACGGTGTCGATGTCGTCTTTGGTGTAAACTCGTTTTCCTGCTCTGTTCTTTCTTGGTCGAAGGGCATCGAATTCAGATTCCCAGTACCTAAGCACATGTGCCTCCTCTTCTATCATATTGGCAACTTCGCTGATGGTATAGTACAGCTTGGTCATTCCGGTGTCTAACATGGCCATGGCAATTATTCGGCTTGACGTGAAGATTTATAATCTAAAATAATATGCATCAAAAACACCTGAATGTACGGCATGCTACCTGCGAATGTCCATTGAAACCGGTAGCTTGTCAATCTCAATAATAAAATGAATGAACCGTTCATATTTTTCTCGATTTCGAAGTGAATTAGAGCTCGTTTCGGTGGTCTTAATGTGGGGAGTAAACTTCCCATTAATCAAAATCATCCTTGCGGTAATGCCACCTCATGTTCTAAATACATTTAGGGTTACTTCCGCAGGCTTGGTTTTGGGATACATTCAATTGCGCCGTTCGAATTGGTCACTAAAGACTTTTTGGGCTCCGCTTCGCGCCGACCCTAAGGCGTTTATTTTACTTTCATTTGTAGGCTGGATTTTATATCAAGTTGCTTTCATTACTGGCCTCAGCATGACTGGAGCTGGAAATGCTGCAATCATAATGGCAAGTGCGCCCATTTGGACCGCACTCCTGGCTCGTCTCATGGGAGTCGACAGACTCTCTAAAATATCTTGGATTGGTTTACTAGTTTCAATTTCCGGAACAGCAACGGTGGTCGTCTTAGGTAATGCGGAAGTCAGTTTAAGTGCTGATTTGCTCTTAGGAAATGCGGTAGTGTTGTCTGCAGCTGTCTTTTGGGGGTCTTATACGGCGATGACTCGGCCAATGGTTGAAAAGCATACCCCGTTGTCCTTGACCGTGATTTCATTGCTATTAGCCCTCCCATTCCTTTTTGCTTTTTCTACGCCGTTTTGGAAATTAATTGATTGGTCACAAGTCACGTTTTGGTATTGGGTAGCCATATTCTTCTCAGGCTCGTTGTCGACCGGCATCGCCGTTGTTTTTTGGAATAACTCCGTCAGAAAGTTGGGCGCTTCGCACACCGCTGCATTTGGAAATCTGGTTCCATTAGTCGCCTTGTTTAGTAGCTATTTTATGCTGGGTAACGAAATTGTCCCAGCTCAATTAATTGGTGGCACACTGATCATTGGTGGGTTGGTCCTGATGCGATGGGCCCGCCGCCGGATACAGAAAATTGAACCGATTGAAGGCGCAAGCATTCTGTAAAGGTCTCTGATCGCTGCACCATTTGACGTGAATGATTCGTCACTTCCAGGTTTACAATGAAGCAAGCCGCTTGCATTCTTAGCTTATCGTTATTTGTTAGCCTAGCCACAGGACAAAGCCTTGTTGCCTTTGCCCCTTGGGAATTGGGCGTAGAGGTAACATCTATTACTAAATATGACATCCTGGATCCGCTAATTTCAATGCGGCGGGTTGTGCCCGTCGGATCGTTACTTCCTCAAGTTACTGGCGATTCTTTTATTCACGTACTAGGTTTCGGCATTGGCCCCAGATTTCAGGATTCAGGGTATGATAAAGTTCGCTATCGACTTACCGCCGCTGAAATTTCTTTGCAACGAGCCTATACGGCCGGTGGGCTCACGGTGGGTGACTTTAATCGTACGGGCTTGCTCGACGAGCGGACTACCTGGATCGGCGCTTCATTTGGCCCAGGATTTCATGTTAAAAACAATGTTATGGGCGCTTGGATGAGGGCAACTGCCGGTGGACGACTCGCCAGTCAAAAAAGTGGACGACTGCTATTCGACGAAAATCTTATGGCACAAGAGAGACGAACTGGGCTCGCATACAGTCTAACTCTACAGGCTGGTATCAACTTTCAAAACAAGGCACAATTGCACGTGTATCGCGATTTCAATAAATTTGGCAGCTTGGACTTTGAGCACCGGGAATGGTCTGGGGAAGCAAAACTGCGCATAAATTCGCGTTTTGAAGCGGTCGTTAGCTACCAAGAAGGGACATACAATCTAGGTCCTTTGAAAAAGAGAGCTGGCGTAGTCTCAGGAGCCATTCGATTTACTCCGTCTGTAGCTATTTTTTAGGTCAACGCTCGAATACAGAGATATTTACGAACGAGACCCGAGCAAATTGGCCTAAAGGAAACCCAAAGAACTTCGCATCGATCACACAGGAGCCAGGCCCCCTGTGTACACTAAATTGGTAACGAATCCTTACCAAACTCGAGTCGATCTTCTACCTGTTGTCTTAGTTCCTCAAATGCGGGCGATCTGTCAGACAAAAAGCGCCAAGCGTCCGGTACCAGCCGATAAACCGGCATGTATAATTCAGAAACCTCTCGCGCAGATTTTCCAGGTAGCTGTGCCATTCCGATCAACAAAAAAGCAAGACTCATCAAAATCGCTGCTTTGAGGCCACCAGCCACACCGCCTGCCAGCCGATCCAATCCACTCAACTTTACGGTTTCGATAAGTGTTTGAGCAGCGTTTCCGACGGTGTGAACCGACATCTTTACTAGGACGAAAATGGCGATAAATGCGACCATAGCACCAAACGCTGGGGACATTCCCAGTTTCAACTCCAATAGTCGTCCGGTCGATTCCATAAACGAAGCCGCTAGGACGAATGCTAATATCGTTCCGATCAGGCTAGAAACTTGCTTCAAGAATCCCGATCTCAGACCTCGAATGAGGCCGATTGCCAGTACTATTAATATGAAGATGTCTAAGGTTGCCATATTTCAGGTATCGGTTGAAAATCAAGAACCTGAAAGAACCGCCTTAACAACTTGTTGAACTAATTTTCCGTCGGCTAAGCCCTTCAATTTGGCCATTGCGGGTCCCATAACTTTGCCCATTTCTTGCATACTGGTTACTCCCGTCTCTTTTACTATCTGTTCAATGACCGTACGGACGGCAGCTTCAGATAGTTGTTCAGGCAAATATTGCCCTATAATCTCCAATTCTGCTACTTCGACAGCCTTTAAATCCTCTCTTCCCGCTGCTTCGAACTGTTCAATCGAATCTCTACGTTGCTTCGCTTGTTTTTGAAGAACGGCAAAGGCTTCCTCTTCTGGGATGTCCCCGACCCCACCCGTCCGCAATTCAATTTCTCTGGCCATTACAGCAGCTCGTAATGAACGAATGGTCCGGAGTCGAACTTCGTCCCGAGCTTTCATTGCCTCTTTCAGGTCTTCTTGGAGTCGATTCTTCAGCATAAAATTGTGGTCAAATGTGTGGGGGTAATAACCTAGCCTGTGTTGAACGTGCGTTGATGACCAGTGTTCGCTATCAAATGCAGTGTTCACCCTTCCAAACGAATATTCGCGGTGAAAGATCAGGGTTAACTAACACCTGGCGCCAACCGATTGGGCGTCTATCCCATGTAGCACCTATGGGAAGGACTAAAAGACCGCCTTTGTTTGGCTATGCTCTAGAAAACGAGCCGAAACGCGATGATACCCACTCCCACCTGCATCACGCCGAGGGCCATTCCTGATTGAAAATCGAGTCTTTTAATCTCACGCTTCAACACTGGACTTCCCGATTCCAGATAGGAATTAAACCGACTATCTGCTTTGGTTCTCAAGTGAATGGCCACCGCGCCTGCCAATAAAGAGGCCCCAGCGGCAGCATAAGTTATCCAGGTACGCTTTTTCATCACCGAACCGGTTCCTACATGAATGTCTGGAATACGGACGTTATCGACGACCTCTGGAAATAAGGCATGTATGGTCAAGTCCGTGTTATTATCAAGTTGGCCCTCTAATTCCATATCAAAGACAATGGGGAGTCCTGACCATTCATCGAGACCCGCTTTCATGACGGATATCCGACGAACATGGGTGCCAATTTGAAACGGTGCATCAGACGCTCTTCCAATCCACGTGGAATCTGCAAATACATTTGCACTCGGCGTATTGGTTTCGATGTAAACCGTTCGCTGTGCATGAGCAAGACCAGGTAGTAGGCCGATTATGAATATGATAAAACTAATTCGGTGCATGTGTCGGCTCCTCCGCGGTCTTAAAATAGGTCACATAACGAGGTTCACTTAGAACAATGAGACCACCTTCAGAAATGGCCATCGCGGATTTCATGCGTCCTTTCAAGGTAGTCTCCCATCGTATCTGACCATCCAGCAAATCCAAAGCGAACAGTTTTCTGCCAAGGGTGCCAATAAAAACCAATCGCTTTTCGATAAGTGGAGCTGCTTTAATCACATCCGGGAAATCGACACGCCACTTTTCACTTCCAGTGGATGCTTCAAAGGCCCGCACCATGCCGTCTGTCCCGCCCACGATCACTAGGTCTTCAGATATCGCAGGGCTCCCAAATCTGACATTGGGATTGGATGCCCGATAAAGCCACTCAACCCTCCCAGAATCCGAATTTAGGACTTCGAGGGTGCCGCGGGTGGTAGGGACAACAATTTTTGATCCAAGGGAAGACGCACTTTCATATACAGGGCCAGATAGTTGCTGCGACCAAATTAATTGACCATCATCAACGGAAAGCATAGACGCTTTTCCAGAGTCATCTGCTACGAAAACGGCGTTGGAATCAATCAATAGCAACGAACTTTGGACAGAAATGCGGTCTCCCAACGCAACCTCCCAAATAAGTTTTCCGGTTTTTTGATCGAAAGCCCTAACGCTTCCTTCTACGTCGGCGGCGATCACGAATTTATCCGTAACAACGATCCCACTTTCAATGGGTGTTCCATTGTTGCGCCACAAAAAATTGGCTTTTGCCAGATCAAAGGCCACTAAGGATTTCTTTCCCCAAGCGGACGGGACAAACAAAATCCCTTGACTAATGGCGGGAGAAGCCTCTATCCCCTCTCCAAAATTCCTGTACCCTCGTTTTCTACCTGATATTAAGTCAATGGCATGAATTTCCCCTTTCAATGTGCCTATCAGGAGCACCTTGTTCAAGATCAGGGGCGATCCGGGGCCAAATGCTGAGGCTGCATTGTATTCCCAAGCCACATCAAGTGGGAGCTCAACGGCGTCAGACGTACTTCTGCTCCTATTCTGCGTATACCCATCTACCAACCAGTCCTTTTCGGTCACCGCTTGAGGGCGATCAAACTGGATGGTCTGACACCCCATGTGTAGGATAGCAGCAACAAGGACCCAACCGATATTTTTTAATTTTGGCATGATTTAAAAATCCCAGCCAAAGAAAAACTGTTTAAATGTCTTGTCTTTACGGGTGAATCCATCTCGGTATCGGTATCCCATGTCCCATCTCATGACGAAGGAGCCGAACAAATTGACACGTAGTCCAAAACCAGCAGAGC
>CALEEY010000261.1 GCA_937877085.1 uncultured Bacteroidota bacterium | reverse complement strand
CGCCTCACCCCAGTTACCCCGCTTAACGGGAGGGGCTGTAGGGTATTTTTCTTACGATTGCGTCCGGTTAATTGAACATCTGCCAACGAAGCATTCCAATGATTTAGACGTTCCCGACGCTATCTGGTGCTTCTATGACACGATTGCTGCGTTTGACCATGTCAAACACCAGTTGATTTTGATGGCGAGTGCCTTTGTCGGCCCCGGAGAAGACCTTGCAGCCATCTATCAAGCCGCCGTTCGAAAATTGGATGGGCTTGAAGCTACTTTTTCATTGCCCGTGGTTCCGGGATCGGATCGGGTCGAATTAAAAAGCGAGATTACCTCCAATGTTAAGCGCTCTGAATTTGAGGATGCCGTTCAAAAGGCCAAACGCCTTATTTTTGAAGGAGACATCTTTCAAGTTGTACTCAGCCAGCGATTCTGTTCGAAATTTTCCGGAGATCCCTTTAATTTGTATCGGGCCCTTCGACAGGTAAACCCCTCCCCCTACTTGTTTTATCTTGATTTTGAGGATTTTAAGCTGGTTGGATCGTCTCCCGAAGTACTCGTCCGAGTGGAGAACGGACGCGCCGAGCTCCTACCTATTGCTGGCACACGGCCGAGATCGGACGTGGAAGAAGAGGATCAGCGGCTTGAAGAAGAACTGTTGGCAGACGCCAAAGAGCGGGCAGAGCATCTTATGCTCGTAGATTTAGGCAGAAATGATCTGGGCCGCATAAGTGCCTACGGTACGGTCCAGGTAGACAGATATGCTTATGTGGAACGGTTTTCGCATGTTATGCATATTGTTTCGGCGGTTTCGGGTCAGCTTCGCGAAACGGAAAATGCGATGGATGTTTTAAAAGCTTGCTTTCCGGCTGGGACCGTGAGTGGAGCCCCAAAAGTCCGCGCGATGGAAATTATAGACGAACTGGAGCCAACGCGGCGCGGGGTGTATGCCGGTGCGGTTGGGTACCTAGATTTCCGAGGCAATATCGATACGTGTATTACCATTCGAACCATGCTAGTCCAAGGCGACTCCGTCTATATTCAGGCTGGGGCGGGAATTGTTGCCGACAGCGATCCCTCCACTGAATTTGAAGAAACCCGAAGCAAGGCGATGGCGCTGCATAAAGCCATGAATGTGGCGGCGGGTGAACTGCTATAATCGATGAACCTTTCACGTTAACCTCCGAATTCAACCATCAAGAATTGACGCAAACGGCGTACCTTTCACTTAAATGATTCTTCCAACAAAGCACTCATTCTAATTTTTTCTAGGTTTTGACATGGGATTAAAAGATTTACTTCTAAAACAAGGTTGGGCTGGAAAGACCATTGGCCGTTCAGAAACGACCGAATTGCTAAATCCAATCATTCGCACAATGAACCATATCATGCAGTGCCTCAACTCTCTGTCCGCGGGGTCTGCTTCTGCCGATCAGCGTCTTCGTATTGAAGCTGCGCTTCGGACGCACCGGATGGATATCGGCAAATTGTGCGAAACCGTATTTAGCTGCGGTGGCGTGGCCTACTCTGGAACGGACCTCGACCCACGAGATTTCGAATCGGCCACCGAGGCGCAATATCTCGAGTTGGAAACAGTCCTTGCGGAGCAACTCGCCAGTCAGCACAAAATTGAACACCAGATGCGAACCCGGGCCATTCTGGGCGTTTTAGAAGAAAATCAACGATCCAGAAAAAACACGCTCCGCAATTTGGCTTCGTGATTGAACCGGTTGAAAAGCAACCACATGGTTCAATCAATGGGTTTGCAGGACCGGCTGGCCCTTGATAGCTCCTTTTACCGCTAAATCGAATCGACAACGATCGCTTTCCCAAGTCCGTGCTTAAGAACTCTCCTATCCAATCCAACCCTGCGTTGTTGAAACCACCTTCCACCGGTTTCAAACCGATAGTCGTGTCTGGAATCCAGCCCTCGGGTACGCTTCATTTAGGCAATTATTTTGGGGCCATTAGGCAGCATGTTGAGCTGCACGCGGCTGTCGAATCCTATTTTTTTATTGTTAACTACCATGCGCTGACCTCTCTAAGCGATGCGAAGGCGCTCAGGAATTACTCGGTAGATGTGGCCCTGGATTATTTGGCACTTGGTTTCGATCCAACGAAGTCTAACCTTTTTTTGCAGAGTGACGTCCCCCAAGTAACAGAGTTGTCTTGGATTTTTTACACGCTCACTCCCGTATCCCAATTAGAAAAAGGGGTGTCGTTCAAAGACAAAGTAGCCGCCGGGCTTACGGCGAATGCTGGTTTGTTTAATTACCCCATCCTGCAAGCCGCCGATATCTTGATTTACGGCGGGACGCTGGTTCCGGTGGGCGCGGATCAGAAGCAAAATGTGGAGATATGTCGGGACTTGGCTGCTCGATTTAACGAGCGCTTCAGCCCAGATAATCCCATTTTCCCCATTCCTGAACCCTACATTCTTGAAGATGTCGCCGTCGTCCCCGGTGTAGATGGCCGTAAAATGTCGAAAAGTTATAGCAACACGATCGGCATTTTCGACGAGGGAAAGGAGCTCAAACAAAAAGTGATGAGCATCGTCACCGACTCCACTCCGCTTGAGGATCCTAAGGACCCGGATACCTGCAACGTTTTTGCCCTCATTCGATTGTTTGCGAGCGATGAAAAGAGGGATGAAATAGCCGCTGCTTATAGAGCCGGCGGATACGGTTATGGACACGCAAAGAAAGAGCTATTGGGGTTGGTTACAGAATATTTTGCTGATGCCCGCGAAAAACGGCGTGAATTGGCTAAAAACACGGATTTTGTGATGGATGTGCTTCGTGAAGGCGGTCGTAAAGGAAGAGCGCAAGCAGAAACATTTATGGAAAAAGCGCGCGCGGCAAGCGGCCTCATTACCACGTATTGAGGTCCCCTATGATTCTTATCATTGATAATTACGATAGCTTCACGTATAACCTGGTTCATTTAGTGGCCAGAAGCGGCAAAGAACTGCTGGTCAAACGCAACGACGAAATTACCATTGACGAAATTCGCTCGTTAAAGCCCGAAGGCATTCTTATCTCGCCAGGACCGGGCCGCCCAGCAGATGCAGGCATTTCGTGTGAGATTATTCGGACGTTTGGCGCCGAGGTACCTATTTTGGGTGTCTGCCTGGGGCATCAAGCCATTGGCGAGGTATATGGGGGGCAGGTTACCTACGCCGCCTCGCTCATGCACGGAAAGACCAGCGAAATTCGGCACGACGGGCAGGGGCTTTTTGCCGGTGTTTCTGAGCCGTGCACGGCCACTCGATATCATTCACTGGTAGTGGACCAGAAATCGTTGCCAGCCCATCTTTTAGTTACCGCCCGTTCAGAAGACGG
The DNA here is from genome assembly GCA_937877085.1 of uncultured Bacteroidota bacterium. GTDB lineage: Bacteria > Bacteroidota > Rhodothermia > Rhodothermales > UBA10348 > UBA10348. Next base: position 2,871 of record CALEEY010000261.1, on the reverse strand, counting down.
TACCATTATGGGTCTTAGACACGCGTCTGATCCTGTTTTTGGCATTCAGTTTCACCCAGAAAGCCTTTTGACTACAGAGGGCCCCAAAATGATTGAAAACTGGATTATGTCCATCGAAAATTTCTTGCATCCGGGGTTGGAAGGGGATGCTACCGTTCGTCCAAAGAACTCTTTGAAGACGGAAGCACATCCTTCGAATGCTCCTGATGAATCGGTAGCAGATGGCCCGACAGGTACACGATAGGCGTTTATGTTCGATATTCTGACCAAACTTGCTGAACATCAACCCCTGACGCGGCCAGATGCGTACCGGGCCATGCAAATCATGCTGAATGGCCAAGCTTCTTCAGAGCAGATTGCCGCTTTTTTAATGGGGCTCCGGGCCAAAGGCGAATCATCGGAAGAGTTGACGGGCCTTACGGAAGCCATGCGCGCTTTTGCCGTCCCGGTTACGGCGCCGGCACACGCGGTAGATATTGTCGGAACCGGAGGAGATCGCTCAGGCTCATTTAACATTTCGACGGCAACGGCCTTTGTGTGTGCCGGCGCCGGTGCGACCGTCGCGAAGCACGGCAACCGTTCTGTTTCGTCCAAATGTGGTTCAGCCGACGTATTGAAAGAGTTGGGAGTTCAAACAGAACTAGGAAAGGTTGGCGTCGAATACTGTTTAAAACATGCAGGAATGGCGTTTATCTTCGCGCCGTTCTTTCATCCGGCTCTAAAACACGTGATGCCCGTTCGTCAAAAGCTGGGCGTCCGGACCTGTTTTAACATACTGGGCCCCCTTTGTAACCCCGCATCCGTATCGCGTCATCTGATAGGTGCCTTTTCGGAAGACGTCGCAGGGGTTATGGCTCAAATTCTGGTAAACCTTGGATCAGATCGGGTTTTTTGTGTTCACGCGCACGATGGCCTGGACGAAATCTCGCTGTCTGGGCCAACAACGGTTTTTTCCTGCTTGATTAAGGGCGGGGTGGTTAAAAAAACAATTTTCTCTCCTGGTGATGTCGGCATGGCAACGGCTCCGCTGTCTGCCATTATCGGCGGCGATGCGAAAGAAAACGCCGTCCTGCTCAAGCGCGTTTTGGATAACGAACCGGGGCCAAGGCGAGATATCGTCGTCTTGAATGCGGGGCATGCCCTTTTAGCCGCCGGCAGGGCAGATTCACTCGAAAATGGCATGGCCCAAGCGCAAGATTCCCTTGCATCGGGAAGAGCTGGGGCTGTACTTGGGCAACTGGTTGCCGTCAGTCAGCAAGCTAAAAGCCTGGAGGCCAACTAACGATGGCAACCATACTCGACCGCATTGTAGAAGACAATAAAGCAGTTGTGGCCACGCGCAAGCTACACACGACACTTCACGACCTCGAACAGTTTGCACACTTTGACCGAACGTGTATTTCGCTCGAGACGGCTCTTGAAGCCCGCACTTTTTCTATCATCGCAGAAGCCAAAAAGGCCTCCCCTTCCAAAGGCATTATTCGAGACCCGTTTCATCCGGTAGCCATCACACAGGCGTTTCAGAAGGCCGGTGCAGCGGCGGTTTCTGTATTGACGGAGCCTATTCATTTTTTAGGGGATATTCAGTTTTTAGCCGACTGTAGAGAATCGCTCTCCATTCCAATCTTGAGAAAGGATTTTATATTTGATCCCTACCAAGTGGTTGAGGCGAAGGCCTTTGGAGCAGACGCTATTCTGCTTATTGCCACTATTCTGAGCAAAAGTCAGATCGCGGAACTGCAAGCTGTGGCCAATGATTTGGGTCTTTCGGTGTTGCTAGAGGTCTATTCCGAGGCCGAACTAAGCCGAGTCGATATTCCCAACACCCCCATTATTGGGGCCAACAGTAGAAACTTGCACACGTTTGAGGTCAATTTATTGGAGGCCGTCCGCGTCCTGTCTCTTTTGCCACCAGGAACCAAGCGTATTGCGGAAAGCGGAATCCACTCAACAGAAGATTTGGTTCTATTGCAATCTTACGGAATTGACGGCGCGCTTATTGGCGAATCGTTTATGAGACACGAAAACCCCGGAACGGCGTTAGCATCATTCATTTCTGCGATTTCATGACTAAAGTAAAAATTTGTGGGATAACCACCCTTGCAGATGCGAGGTATGCATCCGGTGCGGGAGCCGATTACCTAGGGTTTATTCAATTCGAAGGTAGTCCTCGATACGTTGCTCCAGATGTGGCGCGGGACATCATTAATTGGGTCTATGGTTCGAAGCCGGTAGGCGTATTTGTAAACGAGGATGCCGAACGGGTCAACGAAATCTGTGAATTGGCGGGATTCGACTATGTTCAGCTTCATGGCGACGAAACCCCAACCTATTGTCAATGGATGGATCGGCCAGTAATCAAGGCCATTCGCGTGGGGCCCGGCGATACATCCAAGACCATTCAAGACCAGATAGACGCTTTTGCCGAAGTAGCCGAATATATTTTGCTGGATACCGCTACCTCATCGGAGTCGGAGCATCCAACTTTTGGCGGAACGGGAGCCTCTTTTGATTGGTCGATTCTCCAACAGGTAAGTAGCCCTCTACCGATCTTCCTTGCGGGTGGATTGCGCTCGGAAACCGCTGCTAAAGCCATTCGAGAAGTTTCGCCCTATGCTTTAGATGTCTCCTCTGGTGTCGAAGAATCCGCAGGCAGAAAAGATTTTGAGAAAATAGACACCTTCATGTCCGAAGTTCGTGGCGGAGGTCACCATGATTAAAACCGAGCTTTCTTCGAAACCCTACGTTCCGGGACAAAAATTGCCGGATGAGAGAGGCCGTTTTGGCCCCTATGGGGGCTCCTATGTGCCCGAAATCCTGGTCCCGGCGCTCCAAGAGTTGATTCAGGGCTTTTCGGAGGCTTGGATTGAT
>CALEEY010000260.1 GCA_937877085.1 uncultured Bacteroidota bacterium | reverse complement strand
TCTTGGGCCAATAAAGTTGTGGCCGACCATACGGTCAACGCCAATGCGAAAAGAGAAATGCGATAGATATTTTTCATGGGGCGGCGTGGATTAAGTGCGCTTCAATCCCCATAATTAGTCTGAAGTAGTCACAATTGCAACCACAACCTATCGCTGTTTGACGGCTGCTTTATTTCGCGATTCTGCCGTCCCGATAGATGTCAAACCCTCTTCCTCAAAGGAGACCTGAAGATCTCTTAAGACAGACCGAGCCAAACTGCCCCTTAGGTACGGGATCTTGCTCCTTTTTCCGGTGAAAAAGACCCGGTAAGGATGAATCAACATACGGACGTAATCTCCACCGACGGGAGCCACTTCCAGGTCTACTTCGATCCTGTAAATCCCCCATTCTCGAAACTGACGGGGTTCGGTGGCCAGTACATTATCGGTGGGTCCATCGATGGGATGCCAACCAGATGCCAAAAGCCCCCGGTCAATGCGTGTTAAAACCTCTGAATCAGATACGCCGGGTTGAGGCTTCAATTCATAGTCCCTGTACAGCGGAGACAGTCGGGGACTACATCCACTCAAGAGACCGGAGAAACAGATAGCCAGCAGCATATGTAGCCGTAGGTTTTTCATGATCCAGGGTACTCAACCACTAAACCTTCTCCGCTCGCGCTTACGGTTAAATGTAAAATGAAAGGACTTCCCATCGCATCAATCAGTTGGGCAAAATCGAGGGATAGGGTCTCGGTAATGTAGGCCTCGCACCCGTCATTTTGAGCGTCGTGTACGATCCATGACGAAACCTGCGGCGGATAGGACGTGGCTACATGATTCGACGTATACATCTTGAAAGAATGCTCTTTGCACCCACCCGAGTATGAAACCGAAATCACCAATTCTTTTTTGCTAAACGTGGCCGAGTTAATCTCCAACGCATCGCTTGCCCTAGGAGATGGTCCGTCCCAGTTAAAAACAACGGCTATCCGGGCATCTGAATCCTTGGTACCATCGTCCAGTCTTTCCGAGTCGCACCCCACAATCGTAAGGGCTAGAAGGGCGACCGTAAGCAGTGCTTTGGAAGAAACCATTACCAGTGCCTTAGAAAAAGCCATTTCTCGTGCCTTGTAAAAAGCCATTACCTGTGCCTTGTAAAAAGCCATTACCTGCGCCTTGTAATAAATCGCATCCTCCATTAGGAGGGATTGTATCTCTCACTCCCAAAAATGTAGTTAACGCCGAGGTATTCCCCGCTTGAAACCGGTTAAACGGTTGAATTCTAAGCCTGAACAGGCGCCCTACGGCAGGCACGTGGACGCTAGACCGCTTTGGTTTCGGCTACCCGACTCAAAAATTGAACAAAAAAGGAGCAAAAGGCCTCCGGCTGTTCCAACATGGGTACGTGTCCACACCTATCTATCCAGTGCAATTCAGAATCTTCTATTCCTGCGTGAAAGGTTGTCGCGACGTCTGGAGGTGTTATTTCGTCGTTTTTACCCCAAATCAAGGCCGTCGGGGCCTTAATCCGGTGTAAATCTTGGACCACTGGGGTGTCCTCCACGGAACGAGCGAACCGTATAAGCCTGATGGCTTTGTCTCGGTTATTGATGATTTCTATTACATCGTCCAACAAAGCTTCCGTACAGTGGATCGGATCGAAAAAAGTCTTCTCAACGCGGGGCCGAAGGTAGTCTCGATCTTTTCTGCGCATAATCGAGGTAGACATTTCCACCTCATAAATACCGGAAGCACCCGACAATATCAGGCCCTCAACCCGCTCCGGAAATTGGATGGCGTACAGCGCAGCGACATGCCCCCCTAGTGAATTTCCAGCGACAACGGCCCGTTGAACGCCTATCCTATTGGTGAAGTCGACCACGAAATCCACAACTCCCTGCAAATTAGCTTTGCGGATTGGGAGGGTATAAACAGGCAATATCGGACATATTACGCGATAGCCAGCCTTAGAAAGGGGTTCAAACACACTTTCCCAGTTACTGATGTCGCCCATCATACCATGAAGCAACAAAACGGGAATTCCGGATTGAGCTTTCCCTGAATCGGCATATTGAATGCCGTCAAGTTCCTTTACTGCGTATGACTTTGCCGTCATGGACACGTGTAGAAATCTACTGGGAAGATTATTAGCCAATTGATCACAAAGGTGATCCCACTTAAAATAGGCATTTTCACAAAATAACCCTTGAGAAGAATAAAACCTCAACACGTTACGAGGGAACGACATAAACGTGCCTTTGGGCTTTTCAACGGTGAATAAAACTCCGCCAACCAATCAATTGAACACGTTCTTCAAATATAACTATGAACCTTAGGGTGCTGACTGAGTTGACGAGCGTTCTAAAAAACCGTATTATGTGTTTCTGGCTTTATTTTGGAGGCCACAACAAAAAACTGAGACTGATATGCCCTGCGGCCGTAAACGTAAAAGACATAAGATTGCAACGCATAAACGCAAAAAGCGTCTGCGCAAGAATCGTCATAAGAAAAAAGGCAAGTAGCATCGTTCTTACGCTGCTTGATTGAGCGTTACGGTCGTACCTGCATTCGTGCAGGTACGACTTGTCTATTTATTGAGGTTTCGCAACAAATTGTTGGAACGGCTTTTGGCAACCTGCGGTACAAGTGTCGTGGGTTTTTTTCTATCCGGTTGGATGGCTTAAATTGATCCTGCAATCCAAGTTTCCAGCGTGGAAATTTGGAAGTGGAATCCGCCTAGAGACGTATCGAAACTTAAAAAGAAGGACAGTTCAGTGAGTAAACCACTTCGAACAGGAACTATAGGATTATTGATTGGCGCAGCTGCCGGATTTGCTCTAGGTGTATTGTTCGCACCAGAAGAGGGCAAAAAGCTTCGCCGGAAACTAGCGTATCAACTCGAGCACATAGGAGAGTCGGTTGCCGATCTGATCGATCAGACCATTGGCGAAAAGAAAGTGCCTGGAAACGCAAAGCGCGAAAGCGACAATTTGGTTGAAACGGCTCGTCAAAAAGCCAACGTTATCAGCCATGATATTGATGCTCTTCTGGACGAAATGCGTTCACATCCATCTGAATCTTAAAGGTTTTTGGCCGTCACGACTCGTTTGGGACCGCCCGAGCTCTAGCTGAGAACTCGCCCTGCTTCTTTCAAATTGCTTTCGTCCGGACTGAATCATGCCTAAATTTTCCATTTTGCTTCCACCAGCGGAAGGAAAGCAAGAAGGGGGTAATCCCTTCGCGCCCGACATGTTTGATTACAGAACATCAAACACCTTCAATTACTTCCATCAATTGAAGCCTGATCGGCGGCGGCTAATAGATCATCTTCATTCCGTAATAAAGAGTGGCGAACACGATCTAGGAGCTCTTTTTGGCTTGAAGGAGGCTGCGCTCGAAGTCGCTGTCAAGTCGAATCTAGAAATCTACAAGGCGCCTCTTATTTCTGCACTGGACCGTTATGCTCCCGGAGTCATGTACCAAGCCATGGATTTCCCTGGTTTGCCTACCGGAGCCCAGCGCAGATTGCTAGAGGAAGGGATCATTTTTTCTGGGATGTTTGGCCTTTTGCGCCCCGACGATCTCATTCCCATGTATAAATTGAAGATGGACGCCGGCATCCCGGGAATCGGGAAAGTCGGCGAGTTTTGGAAAGAATCCCTTAGCAAAGCCCTCAATCAAACGCTTAAGGATCGATGGGTTTGGAATTTCCTACCAGGCATTCACGAAGCTGCGTGGACCAACGAGGTCACGTACGAAGCCATGGTACGGGTCAAGTTTTACCTCCAAAAAGGCGGCGTTAGAGAAGCCGTTAATCACGGCGTAAAGCCGCTTCGGGGTAAATTGGTCAACTATATCGTCAAAGAAACGGTTGAAGATCTAGCTATGCTTATCGACTGGAAACATCCGGACGGATACGTTTTGGATCCTTCCGTATCTTCCTATGATGAAGAAACCCGCACCCATGTCCTATCTATGGTCAAGCGCGGCTAATCCACTGCAGGGTCTCGCCAAATAAGACTTTTACGCTTGCCGGGGCCCCCAAACAACACGATTTGTGATGACAAGGCCAGTAATCATTGGGCTTTCTGGGGGGTCAGGATCGGGCAAAAGCACGATTTTACAAGGTTTATTGCATGCTCTTGGGCCGGATCAAGTATCGGTATTGGAGCACGACGCGTATTACCGCCCACTGGCTCATCTCTCGGTTGAAGAACGAGCCGAAGTCAATTTCGATCATCCGAACTCCCTTGAGACCCCGCTTTTAGTTCAGCACGTGGATGCGCTCCTTCGCGGCGAAACGATCCAGAAGCCGGTGTACGACTTTACAAGGCACGCCCGCACCCATCAGACCATTGAAGTGCGGCCGACACGGATCATTATTGTCGAGGGTATTTTGGTCCTGGCAGAAAAGGAATTGGTCAAGCGAATGGAAATAAAACTGTTCGTTGACACCGATTCTGATGTCCGGCTCATTAGGCGCATCAAGCGCGACATGGTAGAGCGGGATAGAACCCTTGAGTCTATCCTTGATCAATACGCCAAGACGGTGCGGCCCATGCACTTAGAATTTGTCGAGGCCTCCAAGCGGCATGCCGACGTCATTATTCCCCGCGGCGGGCAAAACGAAGTTGCCTTTGCTATGGTTTTGGCTCGGATACGATCAATTATGTATGCCTACCAATTTACAGAAGTCATCCAGCCGAAATCCTCATAAGGTCCGCAAGGCCTTTGAGCACTAAATGGTCTTCGAAAGGGTATCCAGTCTGTTCGGAAAGCCACTTCCCCCAGCCACCTGTCAACACGACCGTATAGGGCATGGACGCCATTGGGCCCAAGCGCTGCCGTTCTTCAGCCTGAATGTGCTCGACCATAGACCGCACCGAATCTAGCATGCCATACATAATCCCTGATCGGATGGCTTCATCAGTGGATCGTCCAATGCGGCTCTTTGGTGCATCGAATGCTACCTGAGGCAATTGAGCAGTCCCCAAGCCCAATGCTTTCCGGATCAGGTCGGGACCCGGTGCTATGACCCCGCCCGGATATTCGCCGTTGGACCTGATTATTTCATAGTTGATGGCCGTTCCCGCGTCCACCACAATAACCCCCGTCTTTCCCTTACCTCCGAATCGAACCCAACCGCCTGCCGCCACGGCTATTCGATCATTTCCCATGGTTTGAGGCGTTTCATACGTCAAATCAAAGGGTAATCCGGACGATTCGTTGAAATACTCGACTTTCAGCCCACACTGTTGCTCCACAAGCGTAGACCAAGCGGTGGTCTGCGTCGGCACCACAGACACCCCCCCGGCTCGTTCAATCGGGGTGTCTCCTATAAAGTCCCTCAGCTCAGACTGTACGTCGATTCCATTCGCAAATCGGCGAAATGAAAGCAAAGCACCGCCCGCTTTTTCGTTGGGATCGAACAGGCCTGCTTTGGTCGAACTATTTCCGGTATCTAGAAGAAGCCACATAGTAATATTAAGACTGGATCGACTCGCCGCTAACGAATTAGCTTATTCGAAGAGCACATGAGAAAGCGATACTTCACCCGAATAATACACTTTTTGGGAAGAATTATGCTCTACAACTAGGCCGCCATCACCGTTTATACCGCGCAGAATGCCTTGAACGGAAGCGGAGCTCGTGTTTAGGGTGATGGGTAGCCCCATCCCAGCCATTTTCTTGGTGTAAGTAGCCGCGACATCTTCGGCGCCCTTCTCCAATACTTTGGGGATCCAATAGTTGAGCTGCTCCATCAAGGTTATGAAAACGCTTCGGCGATCGAAGCGTCGTCCGGTATGCAGTAAAAGGGAGGTGGCCAACGCGCCGACTTGGTCCGAAAATTCAGACTCATTGACATTGAGCCCGATTCCTATCAAAAAGACATCTTCCACGCTCGCTTCAACGAGGATACCAGCGCACTTTTTGCCCCCCAACAAGACATCGTTCGGCCATTTAATAGACACATCGCCTTCGCCGACAAAGGTGGCTATCGTTGCCGATACGGCCAAAGAGGTGGCGAGCGGGAGCATCCCGCGAGCCACGTGATCCGACAAAAGAGGTTCTTGGGCCCTGATGATGGCCGTGAGCAGCAGGTTTTGACCGGGAGAAGACTCCCAAAGGCGTCCTTGTCTACCTCTTCCTGAGGTCTGATGGTCGGCTATGATTACGGCGCCATTTGGAGCTACTTCTGACCAGGCGCTATTCATCCGCGAGGCACTCGAGCCGCTGCCGCCCCCAGAGGCCCATACCCGCGCCAACCGGTTGGTCGAATCGACCACGGGGTAGTACCGAAGAACCGAACCGATTCCCGATTCCGCCACCGGGAAACCTGATTCTTGCCAGCCGTCTAAATCCGTAGCCTTCATATCGAAATTCGCGCGTACCTTGGTGTCAGCTATAATAGACACCAAAACCCCGTTCTGCACTCTTTTGGCGTAGATTCCTTTTCGAAAAAGTGGATTGCCTTACGGCACCAGCGATCTCAAAGGAGGGTACGATTGTTGATGCACATGTTCGTATGAAAATGAGCCTTAACCCATATTATCGTCGTCTTGCGGACGTGACGCGTCACCTTTTAGTGGTGGTGGCCTTCCTATTGCTCGCCATGGGTAGCGCTAACTCTGCGCTGGCCCAATCATATCGCACCTCCGAATTGGATGTTCAATATCACCGGGCTAAGGTGGCTCTTACGTCGGGAAATAGTCTGTTTGAAGCCAAAGCTAGAATCGATAGAGTGTTGAAAGCCCTTCCCGACGACATCGAAGCTCTTAAACTTCGCACGGAAATTTTAATGGGCCTGGGGCGCAAGGAAGAAGCCATTGACGATGCCCTAGTGGCCGTTCGCATCGATCCATCGGATGGTGAAGCCCAATTATTGCTGTGCGAAACCGCTCTGCTCAACGGCAACAAAGAATTGGCTAAAACGGCGCTTCTATCCGCCTCCGATCGCACGATCGACGAAATTCATATGCTGGTTCGGTTGTCTTCGTGTGCTCAGGCCATTGGAGAAATATCGCGCGCCGAAGCCCTTGCCCGAATCGCCGTGGTTCAGCACGCAACGGATCCCCGCGGGCACATACAACTGGCCCGTATTTTTGCTAGAAGTCAACGGATTCCGGCCGCTATTTCGGTCCTAGACAAAATGGTTGAGCGTGCTATCGTAACGGAGAATTCCATCCAAAAGGATCCTGAATTTTCCGTCTTCTATCGGGCTAAGCGAAACCGATAACGGGAACGTCGGCTGGAGGACGATTGGACTCAAGGCCGGGGTCATTCTAGAAGGCGCCTAGACCTCTACAGGCCATTTTGGGGTGCTAATTACGGAGGGTCAACACGTGATCGGTGTACGTCGAGACGGTTCTGATTCGATATGAACGCTTAAAAGGCGTGCGAATCATCGTTTCAAATCGGGTATTGTAGGGAAGCATGACGCCACCGGCCACCGGAAGGATGTGTACATAGAACGTACTTTCCTCCCTGAACAACATCCCTAAGTCTATGCGCTCCAAATACATAGCAACTAATTCGTTCGATCCTCTCTCGATGTAATACCGAACCTTTCGGATATTCAGCCCATCGGCCGCATCAGGTTTTGCTCGAACTTCTATGATGTGAGCCTCCCGATCCCACATAAGCGTATCGCCTTTGACGCGAAACGTATACTTATCGAGGTTTTTGGGATTTAAATAGATGGGATCCTCTTCCAACACATATGGAATCAGATCGACGGGATCTGCATTACTAACATTTTCGGATACAAACCGCTTAAAAAAACCAAAATTAAATGCTCCCCCAGAATCGGCGCGAGTAATAACGCTTTGAGGTCCTTCTGGAGTCGCCTTCACAGACACTACGTGCTCGGTATAAGCAATACTGAAATCCTCGACGTCATATTGCTCCGTCCGGAGGTAGCGCTGATATGAATAGTTTTCCAACTTTGAAAAAGCAGACCGAATAGCTTCCTGGCTTACTTGTCCCAAAACGGCCAAAATAGAGTCTCTTTCCACCCGCTCGACAGCGCCAACCGGCGATATTTGACGGCTACCGCACCCCGTAGTACCCAAAACCAGGCAAAAAACGGCTCCCGCCAAGACAAAAGGACCTAATTTGCGGGACATGTTAAAAGGGAAGAAATGGTAAATGGGGGGAAAACGACCAAAAGCGTCGAAAACTAGGACTGATGCGAATTTGTAACCCAGCCCAGCATAATGTAACCCAGTCAAGCATAATGTAAGACCGGCATGCACAAATCTTGTACGCGTTTCGTAAATTCGGGATTCCCGAACCATAACATCTGATAGAGAACCATGAACGGACACGGACTTCTTAAAGGCAAAAAAGGCGTCATTTTTGGTGCATTAAACGATAGCAGCATCGCCTGGAAAATAGCCGAAGCCGTTCATCGCGAAGGTGGACAATTCATTTTGACCAACGCACCCGTAGCTCAGCGCCTTGGTGGCCTAGAAGAGCTTGCCACCAAAACGGGTGCTTCCATCGTTTGGGCAGATGCGACCAGCGACGAGGATTTGACCAAATTGTTTACCGAGGCTAAAACCCTCTACGGCGGCATCGATTTTATTGTCCACTCTATTGGAATGGGCTTAAACGTGCGTAAAAATCGTCCATACGACGATTTAAACTATGAGTGGTACAAAAAATCACTCGATATTTCGGCCATTAGCCTGCACCGCACCATCCACTGGGCTAACGAAACGGGAGCCTTGAAAGATGGAGGGTCCGTCGTGGCTCTTTCGTATATCGGGGCGCAACGGACCTTTTCGAAGTACTCGGAAATGGGGGATGCTAAGGCGCTGCTTGAAAGTATTGTCCGGTCTTACGGATACCGTTTGGGCAAGCGCAAAATTCGAGTAAACACTATTTCCCAAAGCCCGACCATGACCACCGCTGGTTCGGGAATTGCTGGGTTTGATGCCATGTTCAAATTCGCGGAACGGATTGCGCCGCTTGGCAATGCAGATGCCGAATCTTGCGCCGATTACACGGTCAGCCTGTTGAGCGACTTGACCCGGATGGTAACCATGCAGACGTTGTTCCACGATGGCGGATTTAGCACGATGGGAATTTCGGACGAGTTGATTGCCGATTTGGCTGAGGTGTACTCCTGAGCCTAAAATCAGACATTCGTCTTTTCGTTTCGGACATTGATGGGTGTCTTGCCATGCCCTATCAGCCTTTCAGGCTAGATCGCTTGAACCTAATGGCAGCGTACTCCCAAAAGTCCCCTTCGGTAAAAGGAACATCTGGGTATCCTGCGCTCTCGTTGTGCTCGGGACGGGCCTACCCATATGTCGAAGCCATGAGTCAATTGCTTCATATTCAGACGCCGGTATTGTTCGAGGCTGGAGCCGGCATGTTTGACCCAATGACCACTCGTACTACATGGCATCCGGATTTCACACCCTTTGTCAAAAAAGAGGTGGACGCTATTCGGCATTATTTGGAAGACGTGGTGGCAAAAAACGTCACTATTTCCATCGATTACGCAAAGCGAAGCCAAGCCGCCCTGGTTGGAAGCCCGGACGGAAAGATTGAAGATGTTCGTCAGGAGGTAGAGGAATATGTATTTCAAAACCACCCCACGTTCAATGTCTTCCACACGCACATAAGCATAGACGTCGTTCCCTTTGGACTGACCAAAGCCGAAGGCATGGTGTGGTTGGCAGAAACATGTGGCATTTCAGTGTCGGAAATGGCATTCGTGGGGGATACGGGTGGAGATGTTGAAGCCCTAAGCATGGTGGGAGCATCGTTTGCTCCCGCGAATGCCACTAAAGAGGCTAAAGCGGCTGCCCATCACGCGAGTGCATTGTACGATATTGATGCCGTGTTGGAAGCGTACGAAATGGTATCGGCAAGGTCGTAACGGATCTTGCACGGAGTAGGGGTGTATTGACGCTATAACAACTCTTTTTTACGATGCGATTCTTTCATTTTAGTCTGTTTTGCTTCGTTATGGCGTATTGCGGGCTCCCCGCCTCGGCGCAACGTGTCGACCCAAACATGGACGTGTTTTACACGACAGACCGCTCGGTCACCATGTACCATCTTGCCGATACCACGCGGGCTTACATGCACCTAAAACTGCGCGAGCCGGTCTACGTACTGAAAGACAGAGAGGACGGCTGGAAAGAAGTGAGAACGCTGGATGGGGCCAACGGAGTAGTTCGAGCAGCCTATTTGTCCAATGTGTGGATCCGGATCTCAAAAACAGAGCAAACGATGTTTGTCTATCAGGGAGGCAAGCTCATGGCGCGGATTCCCACCGACCTCGGGTATAATTTCTTCGCCGACAAAGAGCGCCGAGGTAATGCCGGCGATCCCGACCATTGGCGAACTCCCGAAGGGCAGTTTTCCGTGGTCTCCAAGAACCCTCACAGTCAATATCACAAAGCTTTTGTGCTCAATTATCCGAACGCTGAAGACGCAAAGCGCGGCCTGCAGGATTCTATTATTACACAGGCCGAATACGACGCGATTGTCCAAGCCGAGCGCAACGTGTCCATGCCCATCATGACAACAGAACTTGGCGGTTACATCGAAATCCACGGCGATGGAACCGGAAAGCGAAGCAATTGGACCCAAGGCTGTATTGCCATTGACAATACGGAATTGGATAAGCTCTGGGACCTCATTGTGGTTGGAACCCCCGTTCTCATAGAATCATGAAAAATATTAGTTCTTTGTGCCTGTTTATTTTCCTGTTTTTGACCCCCTCAGGTGCTTGGGGCCAAGACAAGGGCTTAGCGTTTGATGAGCCTCTAACGGGAAGCGTGTTCGTAGTCCCGATTGAAGGGATGATAGACAATGGCCTGGCCCGTTACATTTCTCGTGCTATTGCCGACGCCGAGGCGCAAGGAGCTGGTCTCATTGTATTTAACATCGACACCTTTGGCGGTCTAGTGGACGCTGCCGACGAGATCCGACAGGCTATTTTGAATACCAAGGTGGCCACGGTCGCTTTTATAGATAAAAACGCGGCTTCTGCAGGGGCCTTGATTTCCTATGCGGCGGACCGGATCGTCATGGTACCGGGGTCTTCAATTGGCGCCGCAACCGTCGTTGAGGGTGCGGGAGGAGATGCTGCTCCGGACAAGTACCAGAGTTATATGAAAGGCATTATGAGGGCGACGGCCGAAGCAAATGGTAGGGATCCACGAATTGCCGAAGCCATGGTGGATCAAGACATCGAGATTCCTGGGATCATTGCGGCAGGCAAGGTTCTAACCCTATCGGCCGGAGAAGCGGTCAAATTGGGCGTCGCAGATGCCGAAATTCCCTCCATCGACGTCCTACTAGACGTTTTGGGAATGACCGCAGCGCCTAGAGTAGCCCACGAAGTAAGCGGCATCGAACGTGCCCTTCGGTTTTTCGGATCGCCGGTTGTTCAGTCTATTTTGATGCTGATGATGATGGGCGGCCTGTATTTTGAGCTCCAATCGCCCGGGGTAGGATTTCCCGGGATTATCGCGCTATTTGGAGCAGCCGTCTTTTTTGGCCCTCACTATATGCTTGGGCTCGCCGAAAGCTGGGAAATCGTTTTGTTCGTGGTGGGGCTGGTCCTCCTGGGGTTGGAGATCTTTGTGATCCCGGGATTTGGAGTCGCCGGAATTTCAGGGTTGATCTTGGTGGTTGGGTCGTTAGGTATGTCCCTCATTGGAAATGTGGGATTTTCCTTCCCAACAGGCGCTGCTGTCGGACAGGCTACGACCACGCTGGCAGCTACCATGGTTTTGTTGGTCATTTTACTATTTTCGCTGGCCCGATACCTGCCTCGTTCCGAACGATTCAACCGGCTTGTTCTTCATCCGGATCTGAGCAGCGACATGGGGTTTACGTCCGCACACTCCCATGTGGAGTATATCGGTATGATAGGAACTGCGAAAACGCCTCTCCGGCCCGCTGGAACAGCGGAAATTGGCGACCAGAGAATTGACGTCGTGACGGCAGGAGAGTACATCGAAGCCGGAAAAACTATCGAAGTGATTCAGGTAAATGGGTTTATCGTGCGCGTACGGGAGCCTAGGCAAATGCCGAAAGACTCGGAAGTTTCAGCCTGACCACGGGGGAACCGCTTTCGTGGAACGGATCGACCAAACGGACCCAAGAACATCCTAAATTTCTTTTTTTAAGGCCTTTGTGTCTATATCTGGGGTTACTGTAACTTTTACAATCCCGTTCGTAAACAACCTAGTTACGCCAAGGCCAATTATATAAACCACTTGGAACTGTTACTTCCCATAGCGTTGATTTTGATCGGTGTTGCTCTCATCGTGGCGGAGGTGTATCTCATTCCCGGTTTGAATATCGTCGGTATCTTAGGAGCCTTGATGGTCCTTTTCGCCGTAGGGATATCTTTCGTTCAGTTCGGATATTTGGGCGGGGTATTAACGCTGGTCGGAGCCACGGGCCTTTCGGGCGGAGCCTTTTGGTGGCTTTGGACCAATGGCGCTTGGGATCGGTTTATCTTGGTAGCCAGCCTTAAGCCAGATGAGAGAGTGTTGGCTCGGGAAAGCGAACAGCGCTCCAGCTACCTCGGAAAACAAGGAACGGCCCTTACCCCCCTTCGCCCAACAGGGATTGCTGAAATTGATGGAGAGCGAATTGAAGTGGTAACAGAGGGTGACTTTATCTCGGCAGGAAGCGACATCAAAGTCGTTGCTATGGACCGAAGGAAGCACTTTGTTCGCTTGGTTACAGACACTAAAGCCTAGGGTTTCAGTCCCACAAAGGCAACTTTCTCCTCGATCACGGGTCTTGTAGGCCCGACCAGTAGCACGTCTTCTCCCCCTTTTTGAGCCATCAAATGCGACCACTACGGCCCAAATTAATGACCGCTCTGCCAGCCTCCTCCGTTTTGCCAGCATCCTCCGCTTTGCCAGCCTCATCTGGGCCCCGGCCCCGTTTTATAAAGACACTCGGCTCGATCGAAACCACCCGTGTTCTAGTAGCCCTGCTTCTTGGCGTATTGATGTTTGGCGCTGGCTGCAAAGGAGAAGAAGAGATATCGCAAAGCATTCCCAAAGGTTGGGATGGCAATTCCTCCATGTGGTGGCAAATCGGAGCAGACACCACCAATGCCTTTCGTCCGCTAGAAACGATGACGGACATGGGAGTCCCAGGAAGCCACTTGCTTAGCGCGTCGTTAGACGGCTCCTCCTCAAGCGACCGCAGTTTGGCCCAGTTGAAATTCAATCAATACGTAAAAGAAAGCCTGATCGAATTATTCAGAAATGAGCCAGAGATAGTCGACTCCCTGTTTAATAAATATGTCGTGCCTAAAATGAGCGCCGCGAATTTGGATGGCGACGTTCAGCCCCAAATTCAAGCCTACCAACGAGAGGCCTACCGCTTGATTGCGAGACATTTCCGATATCCCCGGGTCACTACCAAACTGGGCGAAGATATTCCAATGCCCGTTCCGGACTCCCTCAAAGAGCAGCAAATTTCAGGGGTCGTCTTCATCCAACTTGCCTTGAACAAAGAAGGAGTTCCGATCGCCCTCCATACGTTGAGTGGAGTTCACCCGACGCTCGACCGTATCGCGATGCAAGCCATGACACAAATGCGATGGCAACCCGCGTACTTATTGCGGGGGAGTAAATCTGTACCCGTTCCGTCGTGGACTCGGATGAAGGTCCGATTTGGAGTTACGCAGTAAGAGTGGCGCCTTTTTAGCCCGTCATCATCCCAGCAATGGTGGCCGTCATAAGGTTTGCAAACGTCCCGGCCAAAACAGCCCGAACGCCTAATTTTGCTAAATCTGACGTCCTTTCGGGGGCCAATGGGCCGATTCCCCCAATTTGAATGGCAATGGACGAAAGGTTAGCAAAACCACACAGCGCAAAAGTGGCCATCATAATGGTTTTAGGGCTCAGCGTTCCGGCCGCTATTTGACCCGCGAGGTTTAGATAGGCCACAAATTCATTGGCAATGATCTTGGTGCCGAGTAGCGATCCAAAGGCAAACACGTCTGCCGTAGGAATACCGATGAGCCACGCCAATGGAGACAATCCCCAACCCATGAGTTGCTCTAACGATAGGCTAAATCCAAACAAGCCGGCTCCCCAACCGATGGTATAATTAAGCATAGCGATCAGGGCTAGAAAAGCAAGCAACATGGCTCCCACGTTCAGGGAAAGCTTGAGCCCGTCAGAAGCCCCGGATGCGGCAGCATCAATAACGTTGGCCGAGGTCTGTTCGACCTCAATTCGAACGTTCCCCATGGTAACCGGCTCTTTGTCCTCTGGAATCAGCATTTTGGCCAAAAGCAAAGCGGCCGGGGCAGCCATAATACTGGCTCCCAATAGCTGTTCGGCGAACAACAAACGCCCAGCTTCCAAGGAAACGCCCATGGCCTGCGCATAAGGATCGCCCAAAATCTGAATGTAGGCAGCCATGACTCCGCCCGCGATCGTGGCCATTCCACCTGTCATTACGGCCATCAACTCGGACATGGTCATGGAGCCGAGATACGGGCGAATAACGAGCGGCGCTTCCGTTTGGCCCACAAAAATATTGGCGGTCACGGACAGCGACTCCGCACCACTCGTGCCTAGAAGCCGACTCATGGCCCATGCCATCCCTTGCACCACTTTTTGCATCAACCCCAGATGGTACAAAACACTCATTAAAGCGCCGAAGAAAATGATGGTTGGAAGTACTTGGAAGGCGAAAAACATGCCCATGCTGCCTTCTGTGCCCGGACTTTTGGCCAAATCACCAAAAATAAAAACGGCTCCAGCGGTCGTAAAATTCAGGACTAATACAAAAAAACCGCTCACCCAGGAAAAAAACATTTTGGGCCAACCAAGCGGTGAGAAGAATTCTCCCATGTCGCCCCCTTTCAACAGAAAAATGGCTAAAACGACCTGCATCGCTAAAGCGGTGCCTACCATTCGCCAAGAAATGGCGCGTTTGTTGTTTGAAGCTAGGTAGGCCAGTCCTAGAATGGCCGTCAGGCCTATGAGTCCGCGGACCAACGAGATAAAGTCCATAATTCTAGAGAATGCTAAATTGAAGGTTTCGACGTGCGCGATTCGTATTAATATACAAGCGGGAGCCGGATCCGAAAGGCCCATTCGCGTATCTTATCATTTCATGTGTCAATAGCATATGCTAACCCTATTTCCAGTGGTACCCCCACCTCAGGTGTTAGCCTTATTTCACATGTCGGCCCTATTTCTTGAGTTAGCCTCATTTTACAGGCGGTCCCATTTTACTAGTTGCCCCTATCCGCTCGATGACCCAATTTACGCTGCTTCCTGATTTTGATTCCCCCGTTAACCAAACGGCCCCTTCCGATATCCTCGACGGCCTTAACGAAGTTCAACAAGAAGCGGTAGTGGCTGTAGACGGAGCCGTCTTGATTATTGCGGGGCCGGGCTCTGGTAAAACCCGAACCCTAACCCATCGCATCGCTTATCTATTGGCGACCAAAAAGGCCAAACCTTGGGAAGTACTGGCCATTACGTTTACCAATAAGGCAGCTAGGGAAATGCGAGACCGGGTCATAGACTTGGTGGGTCAAGAAACGGGCCGCGGAATGGCCTTGGGGACGTATCACTCGATGTTTGCGCGCATGTTGAGGATAGAGGGCGAACGGATTGGGTACAGTCCAGATTTCACGATCTACGATTCCGACGACAGCCAGCGGGTGATTCGCGATCTGATGAACCGATTCAATATCGACGCAACCCAGGTCAAGCCGCGTTCGGTTCAGCACGCCATTTCGGGCGCGAAGAACAAAATGATGTCTCCGACGGAATTTGCCCAGTCAGCGATTTCCCCCATTCAAGTGCGCGCTGCCGAGCTGTATCAGCACTACCAAGATGCATTGCGGACGGCGAACGCCATGGATTTTGATGATTTGCTGTTGAAACCCATTCAACTGTTTGACAATCACCCAGATATCCTGGAGAAGTACCAAAACCGGTGGAAATTCGTCCACATCGATGAGTATCAGGATACCAACAAGGCGCAGTACCTGTTGGCCAGAATGCTCGCCAAAAAACACGGAAATCTGTGCGTTGTAGGAGACGATGCCCAAAGTATTTATGCCTTCCGGGGCGCCGATATCTCGAATATTCTTTCTTTCCAGCGGGATTATCCGAATGCCACCACCATTCGATTGGAGCAAAATTATCGCTCGACGAAGCGAATTATTCGACTCGCTGACTCCATTATCAAGAACAACCAACACCAGCTAGAGAAAAACCTCTGGACGGATAACGATGAAGGCGATCCCATTATCGTCATGGAGTCTATTTCCGAGCGGGACGAAGCGCAAAAAATTGAGCGCCGTATCCGAGACGTTCAGGTCCGACTGGGTCATTTAAACAAAGATTTTGCTGTCTTATACCGAACCAACGCACAAAGCCGATCGCTCGAAGATGCCCTTCGTCGTGGTGGCATTCCGTACCGGGTGGTTGGAGGCGTCTCCTTTTACCAGCGTCGCGAAATAAAAGACGCGTTGGCTTACCTACGCTTGGTGGTTAATCCAAACGATATCGCCAGCATTCGGAGGGTAATAAACCTCCCCGTCCGCGGAATTGGCGATAAAACACAGTCCATTTTGTGGGCATTCGCCGATGAGCACCAACTAGGCGCGTGGGAAGCCTTAGAACGAATCGACCAAACAGGACTGGCTGGCCGCGCAACAAACGCGGTTGTTGGCTTTAGGGACCTTCTGAACACCTACCGGAAGCGCGCGGCCACAGAACCAGCCTCGGTCGTTGCCAAAGAATTAATCCGCGAATCTGGCTTGCTAGACGATTTACGAAAAGAAAACACCCCTGAAAATCTGGTCCGTTGGGAAAACGTTCAGGAATTGCTCAACGCAATCGCGGAATTCACCTCCGAAGAACGGGAAGAAAACTCGCTGAGTGGGTTTTTGCAAGAGATTTCGCTCCTCACAGACGCGGACGAAACGCAGGACACCGAAAATCGGGTTACGTTGATGACCCTTCACGCATCTAAAGGCCTCGAATTTCCCGTTGTTTTTCTATCTGGAATGGAGGAAGGGCTCTTTCCGCTTCAGGCCGCATCCCAGGACCCCAAGGAACTCGAGGAGGAACGCCGACTGTTCTATGTAGGCGCCACGAGGTCAAAAACGCTACTTTTTCTTTCTCACGCCCGCAGTCGATTCCGGTTTGGGGAGCAACAACCGGCCGTTCGCAGCCGGTTTTTTGAAGAAGTCGACGCATCGGTTATGCGATCTGAAACTGGTCAACTGTTTGATCCGAAGGTGGACCGCTTCAAGAGCCGATCCGGCGGACCGTCCTACGATGAAATCGATCCGTATTACTACCGAAAAAATCTACGGGAAGAGCGCGGAGTGCCCCCGAAAAGTGCCCCCACGAAATCAAAAGTGGATGGGGACGATCGTCGGATTGTGTACGACGAAGAAGAAAGTACTCGGATCGCTCCGGGCATGGTGGTAGAACACAGTCTGTTTGGCGAGGGCAAAGTGGTTTCCATGGAAGGCTCGGGGCAAAACACCAAGGCGGTAGTCTACTTTGCTGAGGTTGGCCAAAAGAAGCTCATTCTACGTTTTGCAAGGCTGAAAAGGATCGGTTAGTAGGGTTCGTCGTTGGAGCCGTTCACCAATGCCCAAATGCTATGTCTTCGTCTCCTCGTTTTTCGTTTTTCTTACTCTTGTGCCTCTTTTTTGTAGCAGGGTGCTCGTCTGATTCGAGGACACCTCTTGTGGTTTATTCCCCACACGGAAAAGAGATGCTGTCCGAATACGAATTGTTGTTTGAGGCCGAACACCCCGACATCAACGTTCAGTGGATTGATATGGGTGGACAGGACGCTTATGACCGGATCCGGACGGAGAAAAACAATCCCGTCGCGAGTCTTTGGTGGGGCGGAGATAGCCCTACTTTTTCCAGAGCGGCCGAAGAAGATCTTTTGGCCAGCTATACGCCTACGTGGGCAGATGGCATTCCAATTGAATCTAGGGATCCGTCTGGAAGATGGTTTGCTACCTACCTAACCCCAGAAATACTGCTTTTTAACACACGGGCGATTATAGACAGCGATAAACCACTGGACTGGGACGATTTATTGGATCCAAAATGGCATGACCGAATCATTGTACGGTATCCGCTGGCTAGTTCTACCATGCGAACCATTTGGGGCGCACTCATCATGCGGCAGGAATCGGTCGAAAAAGGATATGAATGGCTCGCTCGTCTCGATTTGAATACCAAAACCTATGCCGCCGATCCAACCCAACTATATCTCAAGGTAGCCCGTGGTGAAGGAGACGTATCGCTATGGAATATGCCAGATACGTACATCCAGTCGCAAACCAACGGATATCCTTTTTCATTTTCGATACCGACCAGCGGTACGCCGGTGCTGAACGATGGTATCGCCTTGGTGGCCAACGGACCCGCTTTAGAGGCTGCCACGTTATTCTATGAGTTTGTAACGACTTCGGATGCCCTCATTCATCAGGCAAACGTGTATTACCGGATCCCGGCGCGCACCGATATTGATGCAGCAGCGCTACCCGAGTGGATGCGTGAAGCCGAGATTCGTGCCATGGACATTGATTGGGCCCGACTAACCGAAGAAGGCCCCGATTGGATGCAGTTTTGGGACGAAAACATTAAAGGTCGAGGCGAAGAATATTTGGCTTCGATTGGCGCCCAGTAGCGCCAGTAGCGCCAGTAGCGCCCGTAGCGCCCGTAGCGCTAGGCTTCCTTTCCTAGGCCACCTGCGACCGTGCGCACCTGACCGCGCCACCTGCTACCGCGCCCCCCGAGAGGAGCAACTTACACCGTTTCAGATAGTGCAGCGCTTCGAGTCGAAGTCGGTAGCGTAGCCTTGACGGCAACGGCGCGGACGTTGGGTGCCGATCGCACAGCGGTTAAATCCTCCTCCGTAAAGTTCAAAAGAACTTCCAGTACGTCGTCTAAATAGGATGGCACCAAAATAAGCTGCCGCAGCGCACTCGCTCCCTTAAAGCCTTTGAAGTACCCGCCGTACATCCGGCGCATTTCCAAAACGCCCTTTTTTTCGCCTAACCATTCGCATTTAAGCGCCAAGTGCTCGGCCACCGCTTCGCACAACTGATTCCACGTTGGCGGCGGGGGTAATTCACCCGTTTCCCGGTAAATTTTCGTGTCTCGGAATATCCACGGATTGCCGATGGCGGCGCGGCCAATCATCACCGCATCGACCCCCGTTTCGTCGAACATAGCCTCGATACGTTCCGGCGATGAAGCATCCCCGTTTCCAATCAATGGAATTGAAATCCCAGACTCTTCCTTGATCCGCTTGAGCCAATCCCAACGGGCTTCGCCTTTGTACATCTGCGAACGGGTCCGTGCATGCACGGCCAGAGCCTGTACCCCCGTTTCTTCTAACATCCGGGCCACTTCTAAAATCTGTATGGACTCGTCATTCCAACCGAGACGAGTCTTGACCGTTACGGGTTTGCTCGACTCTTCAATGACTGCAGCCGTCAAGGCCTGCATCTTGGGCAGATTCTTGAG
The DNA here is from genome assembly GCA_937877085.1 of uncultured Bacteroidota bacterium. Taxonomy (GTDB): domain Bacteria; phylum Bacteroidota; class Rhodothermia; order Rhodothermales; family UBA10348; genus UBA10348. The sequence goes on along the minus strand of CALEEY010000260.1, from coordinate 1,234 downwards.
AATTCCAGCTCCCCCATCCTTGCAGACTACTTTTTTGACCGGACAGCCAAAATTGATATCGATAATGTCCGGATTCACGGCGTCTACGATCCGGGTTGCCTGCCGTACCTGCTCAATATCACCCCCAAAAATCTGAATGGCTACGGGACGCTCCTCCTCGTAAATGTCGAGTTTCATCATGGAGCCTTCGGCTTCATAGGCCAATCCTCCGGACGAAATGAACTCCGTATACAGCATATCTGCGCCAAACCGCTTGCACATTAAGCGAAACGGTGGATCGCTGACATCCTCCATGGGAGCCAGAAAAATGGGGCGGTTGCCAAATGTGATGGGTCCTATTTTCACTTTGGGGGGTAAAAAGGAACTTTTAAGGGGGTTCTTGGGGGTTCGATGCAACGGAAGGCTCCAAATCCGGTTCCTTTTCCCCGGCCGTGGCATTGTTACTATTTGAAGGATCTTTGATATGGGTCTGTGTTTCTAATGCAGGACTCGATATTCTGTACGTTCAGCTGGTCACCTCCACCTAGTGAATCATATTATGCGACGTTTTATCCCTGTTTTGATTCTCGCGGCCTTTCTTTCTGCATGTTCTGCTGGCGACAATGCAGCAACGGGAAACGCCGCTTATACACACACCGTCATCTTAATTTCGGCAGATGGTCTTCGAGCAGACTATCTCGATCGAATGGACACGCCCAACATTGACCGATTGATTGCTGGGGGTGTTCATGCGGATAAGGGTATGATTCCTGTCTATCCATCGTTGACCTTTCCCAATCACTATAGCATCATAACAGGACTATATCCGGCCCATCATGGTATTGTCAGTAATACCATGTTCGATCCTGAAATGAATGCGCGTTTCAAAATTACCGACCGCGAGGCCATAACCAATTCCGCATGGTGGGAAGGCGAACCGCTGTGGGTCACGGCCGAGAATCAGGGCGTAAAATCGGCCACCTATTATTGGGTAGGCTCTGAAGCTCCCGTCAAAGGTGTGAGCCCTTCCTACTGGTACACGTTTGATGATACCGTTCCTGGAAACGACCGCGTGGACCAACTATTGACCTGGTTGGATATGCCTGTGGGAGATCGGCCGGGCTTTATTTCCGCTTATTTTTCTGACGTCGACCATGCCGGACACGATATGGGACCCAATGCCCCGGAAACAGAGGCGGCTGTGCGTGCTATTGATGGGTATATCGGGCGATTACTCGAGGGTCTAGACGCCCGC
>CALEEY010000259.1 GCA_937877085.1 uncultured Bacteroidota bacterium | reverse complement strand
GACGAATATCTCGCCAGCCTCGTCGCCGCCTGATTGCCTTCACCCGATTCCCCTGCTTTGCTCCGAGGAATAGTCGCGTTTCTGTTCGGGGCCGCTGGCCTGGCAGGCTGCCATGCGATCGGCGACGCGAAGGCGTTGCTCGACCTCGCGCAAAGCCAGAAGCCCGCCATCCGACGACAGCAGACCGCCGTCAAAGTTGACGACAACATTTTTGCCGGAAACAGGTGACAGGCCCGGCAGCGGCAGCATAGGGTCATACATGGCGGGTGTGGCTTTCCTGAAATTTCGTAGTTTTGATTCGAGACCAAAATCATACGCTGAATCAGTACTTTAAGGCACAACCGCCAACCCGGGCTGAATAATGCGGGCTAGGGACATTGCCCAAAACAGGGGCAACTTCATCAGGGGCATGTCATGAACAAGTGGTTATTGGTGGGCGTTTCGCTCGTCGTGTTGGGTTCTGCGTCCAATGCGATCGCTGCGGATGTTCCGATCAAGGCGCCGGTTTATAAGGCGGCACCCATCGCACCTGCCTGGAGTTGGACCGGTCTTTATTTTGGCGGCCACTTCGGCGCGGCCTGGTCCAAGAAGGATTGGCAGACTGCCGACGGTATTCTTGCTGCTGCTGGATTTACACCATTCCAGGCGGCCAGCATGATCGGTGGGAAGTTTAGTGGCGCCCAAGTCGGCTACAATTGGCAAATTGGTTCCTGGGTGTTTGGTCCCGAATTGTCTGGCAGCTGGGCGGACATTTACGGAAATGCCAAGTGCGGGCTCGCTCAATTTATTTGCAACACCAAAGTTGATTGGTTCGGCACCGCGACCGCCCGTCTCGGCTACGCGACGGATCATCTCCTTTATTACGTAAAGGGTGGTGCTGCGGTCGTGCACGACAAGCAACTTATGACAACACCCTCCTTCGCGAATGTGTTCGAGGGCGGCACGACACGAACGGGTTGGACCGCCGGCGCCGGGGTTGAATATGCGTTCACGCCGTCGGTGTCCGCGTTCGCCGAATACGAGTATCTCGCCTTTGGCACAAAATCTGTGGCGATGACTAATCAGTTCGCGAATTTAAGCAACATCGCCATTCGCCAGGACACCCAACTCGTCAAGCTCGGCTTTAATTACCGACCAGACGGTGAGGGCAAGTCCTTTGTCAGCACGTCGGCGGGGATGTTCACCAAGGCGCCGATGCGGTTGCTATCGGAATGGTCGGCGGAGGTCGGAAAGCGCTATTGGTACAGCTCCGGCAAGTCAAGGAAGGATCTCTATTCTGAGTCCATAAATAGCCAACTCAACTCGCGGCTCACTTATGGTCCTTCAACGGGACATTCATTGGAAGCCTTTGCACGTTTCGACCATCGTAGTGGGCTTTTCGTGAAGGGCTTCCTTGGCTTTGGTGCTCTGGTCAATGGCAATCTCCAGGACGAAGACTTCCCACCCGTTACAGTGCCCTATTCATCCACTAATCAAGATTTGAAGAACGGCAAGATGCAATACGGGGCGTTGGATATCGGCCATGTCCTTTACAGCGGGCCAAACGGAAAGATTGGTCCCTTCGTTGGCTACCGCAGTTACTATCAGCAGGCCAATGGCTACGGTTGCGCGCAAACCGCGACTAATAGCGGTTGCGCCCCCGCCATTTCCACAAGTTTCTTGGGTCTTAGCGAAACCGAAAATTGGCGCGGCATTGCAGTCGGCCTTAACGGCGACATCGTGTTGACCGACCGCTTGAAACTTCAAGTCGACGCAGCGTATCTGCCTTACGTGGACCGTTCCGGCTTCGACAATCATTGGCTCCGCGTCGATATCAACCCGTTGGTTGATACCGGACATGGGTGGGGCACTCAGCTTGAGGCGATTGTCACTTATGCAGTGACAGATCGCTGGAGCATCGGCGCCGGCGGACGCTACTGGTACTTCACGACGACCAGCGCGCAGACCCAATTCCCGGCCGTGACCAATGTGTCTCCGATGAAGTTTACGGCTAACCGCTACGGCGGTTTCATCCAGACCTCCTACAAATTCGACGCCTCGGATGTGGCCACATCGTCGGCGGCAACAGGCATCTTCAAGGTGCCTGCACGGCCTGTCATGGCGACAAACTGGACCGGCTTCTATGTCGGCGGCCACGCCGGTGGCGGTTGGGGTGCCAAGGAATGGAAATCCGCGGATGGTGTCTTGGGGGGGCTTTCCGGCTCTAGATTCCAAGGTTCGGGTGACGTCAATGGCCTGCTCGCTGGCGCCCAGATTGGCTACAACTACCAAATGGGCACTTGGGTCGTCGGTGTGCAGGCTGACGCGAGCGTGAGCGACTTCTACGGCAACGCCAAATGCGCCACCACCTTCACTGGCGTCGGCAGCGGAACCTGCAATAGCAAGGTCGACTCTATTGGTATGGTCACCGGCCGCCTCGGCCGCGCCTACGGCAAATTCCTGCTCTATGGAGACGCTGGTGTTGCCTGGGCGCACGACAAGTACGCGGTGAAATCGTACACAGCCGGGTTTGACTATAACGGCAGTCAAACCAGGATGGGCTGGACCTTGGGTACCGGCATCGCCTACGCCATGACGCCGAACTGGTCGGTCTTCGGCGAATATAATTACCTGTCGTTCGGTGAAAAGGTTGTGACGTTGAATGACCCTGTTAACGGCCAGTCGAATGTCAACATTGGCCAACGGCTCAACGTCTTCAAGGTTGGCGCAAACTACAAGTTCAATTGAGCCAATCCGGCCGCTGGCATGATGGAAGCTGCCAAGTGCTTCCGCCGGTTGACGGCACACAAAAAATTGCCGATCCTGCCGGCGGCTCTACTGGCCCACCAGGCTAGGCACGCCATCAGTACAAACCTTGCACCGCACGCCAAGGCCGCATAGGTCCAAAAAACCGAGCACGCTTGCTGAGCTATTTTCAACAAAGAGTGGGATATTCCCTTGCGAGAAAATATTGGCTTTTGAACTCGGTACGCCGTCTCGACGCGTCCTGCTGCGAGCGCTGGCTGCGATCGCCGGTGGCGCTGCGCTGCCGGGCGGGCTCGGTG
>CALEEY010000258.1 GCA_937877085.1 uncultured Bacteroidota bacterium | reverse complement strand
GGATTCCCCAAAAGTGATTCGGGTTATCAATCGAAACCTTGTTTTCTCCCTGGGCTACAACATGGTAGGTGCTAGCTTAGCCTTCATGGGACTCATAAGTCCTTTGGTTGCTGCTATCGCCATGCCCATCAGTTCTTTAATTGTCGTCTCCTCGTCCATTGCCCAAAAAACGTTCGTCGAACGACCAACCTCGCCATGAATATCTTGTATTTTTTAGTTCCGTTGGCGCTTTTGTTGGCCGGAAGTGGGGTGTGGGCTTTCGTTTGGTCGGTTCGCAACGGCCAATTTGAGGATGTAGAAACGCCAGCTATTCGGATGCTGTTTGAAGATGAGTCCAGCCCCGACGATTCTAATGGGACATAGGCAATATTTCGGCTATTCCGCGGTAGAGCCATACGGTGCCGAACAAAACGAGGGACCACCCGGCCAATCGAATCACTTTCCCTCTCGTGCTGGTCGAAATCGAGGAGAGAAGTTGGGCTGTCAGAAACAGCATAGGGATGGTCCCAATACCGAAAACAGCCATGAATAGGGCTCCGGTGGCGGCGCTTCCCGTTGACGCCGCTCCTGCAAACGCGGCATACAGCAATCCACATGGTAAAAGACCGTTCAGAAGGCCCATCACATAACTATTGGTCGGCGATAGCGACTGGGTGACCTTGCTGAACGTAGAACGAATCCACCCGGTGGCAGAGGGTTGCTTTTGGGACCAGAACAGGGGAAAGCCGGCCATTTCAAGACCAATCAAGATCAAGGCGACACCAGTCATCCCTGCCAAAACACGCGAGCCTAGGGGATAGTGGTGAAATACGCTTCCTAGGCCTCCAAAAACCGCTCCTGCTACTGCATAGGAACTGGTCTTACCGAGTGTATAAAGCAAAAAAGATTTCGATATGCGCCATTTCGGAGCCTTTGAAAGGGTAATGATGGCGAACCCCCCACACATTCCTGCGCAATGGAGGCCACCCAACAAACTGAGAGCCAGTGCCGATCCAATCCAAGACATATTGCCCTTTGTGCTATCTTCGTTAAGCCAAGGTACGATTCAAATCCATTTCAATTCGATGACTCCTCTTCCCTATTCAACTCTCGAAGCCATTCAGCATTTGTCCAGCAGCGATTCGGTCATGGCTGGACTCATCCATGCTGTAGGACCCTATGAAGCTGGATTAAGGCCAGCCCCGTCGCCGTTTGAAGCGCTTTGCGAAGCCGTCGCCTATCAGCAACTTTCTGGAAAAGCAGCGGCTACCATATACAAGCGTTTTCGTGCTCTGACCGATGTAAACGAGGCGTTGGATCCATCCGCCGTTTTGGCCCTTCCGGAGGAATTGATGCGTTCGGCGGGACTTTCTCGGGCAAAAACAGCAGCCATCAAAGATCTGGCAGCAAAAACGCTGGATGGGTCGATCCCCAACCAAGATTCGCTCTCCCCGTTGACGGACGAAGAAATAATTGAAAAACTCACCACGGTCAAAGGAGTAGGCCCCTGGTCTGTGAAAATGTATTTGATGTTCCGCTTGGGTAGGCCCGATGTGCTTCCACATACCGATCTGGGCATTAGAAAGGGCATCATGCAAACCTATGGTCTTCACGAAATGCCATCTCCGAAGATGGTAATCGAAATAGCCGAGCCGTGGAGACCCTTTAGAACGTTGGCTTCGTGGTACCTTTGGAGGTCACTTGAAATCGAGACTAACGTTAGTCCCTAGGACGGTTGAAAATCATCACGTGCTGTTGCGGCAGAACGTCCCGGGTTTCCCGCCACACCAATCCAACCGATTCAATTTCCTTCCGAATTTGAGCCTCAGACATTCTATGCGCATCCGAAACGCCAATGGTCTCGTCCTCCAAACGATATTCTACCACAACCAACCGGGCTCCAGGCTTGAGTGAGTCGAGAATCGACTGAATCATTTCTCTTGGATAGGTAAACTCATGGTACGAGGCTACGATGAGGGCAAGATCCATCTTGTTTTGTGGCAAGTTTGGACTCATCTCTGTTCCCAACACCGGGGTGACGTTTCTAAATCCCAAACGAGCCGAGCGGGCCGCTAACGTATCAATCAGCGTTGGAAGGACTTCCACAGAGTATACTCTTCCATGCGGCAAGGTCTCAGCCAAAAGCAACGTGAAAAAACCAGTACCAGACCCAATATCCGCCACTACGGCCGATGGATTTAGGTCAAGCACATCAAAAAGCCGATTGGGCAGCTCTTCGACGTTTCGTTCGGGCCTATCCAGCCATAGGGCCCCGTGTTCAAAGCTCATTACATC
>CALEEY010000257.1 GCA_937877085.1 uncultured Bacteroidota bacterium | reverse complement strand
AAATGCATTTATACTGGAAAATCAACAATGACAGGAGGTAGATTATTAAGATTAAAAAAATATTTTAATAAAAACGAAGATTTTATGCTTACTTATGGAGATGGATTAACCAATCAAAATCTTAAAGGTCTTAAAAGTTATCATAAAAAAAAAGGTCGTGCCAAGAGGGCACGACCTTTTTTAAAATTCCAAAAAAACCGAGATTAGTCGTTTTTTTTATTCTGAACTTCAACACGAATGCTTTGAGACATCGTTTTCAGGTCCTGCATGGCTTTACGGACACGAGTTCCAGCAGCTTTGTTGCCTTTGTCGTAAAATTTGCTAAAGTCATCTTCTAATCCGTCCACGAAGCCTTTTAGGTCGGCGAATCTACTCATTTGGATTCCTCTTTATAATAGAATTTTGCTTTGACCGAGGAGTGTTGAAGAACACCTCGTACTAATCCCGCTCAAACTAAGCTCTGATTGCTCTGCTGTCAAGGACAAATCCTTGTTTTAAAGCAATTTTGGGCATTTTGTTAAAAATAAACTTCTTGATTCCTACCTATTTGGATTTTTTTCCACCACTTACAACGTGGAAAGTTCGATACTTCGACCTAAAGAATCATTTGGCGGCGGTGTGTAAGAATATTTCTATAGCGCTGGACCTGAAATCCACCATTTTGAAAGATTATGAACGTTTTTAATCAATTTGGAGACGGTGTTTTTTCTAACTAATTCCTCCAGCTCATGGCTCCCGTGCTCCAGATCACCAAGATTGAGCGTCCTTGTAACTCGTTGGGAGATAACGGTTATACGTGACTCCTCCTTCATGTTATGCACCATGGAGCGAGCCATAGTAATGGGATGAACATCGCGCATCGCTCCGTTTTCCTCCGTACACACAGACATAACGACGGGAACGACTGCTGGAGCCGGCCAAAGGGCCATTTTGAGCCCTTTTTTCGCCACCACCTCCCCATGTACGGACCGGAAAAGACCCCTTTCAAAGCCCATAATTCCTACGGCAGCGACCCCTTCGTCGGTCAATCTGGATGAAATGTTTTTTTTCGCTTCTCGAACAGTTTTTTCAACCTCGTTCGAAATTTCCAGCGCTATTTCCAGTTCATCTGCTTCAGTCCTCGATGTAGATTGTCCGTTTTGCGCAAGCACCCGCTCCACTTTTTCGTCGCAGCCTACAATCAAACATATCCATCTTCCTTCCCTATTCGTCCTCGACAAACTTCGAGCCATCGCATCCCAAAACATCAAATCTTCTTGTGGGCGATGGTCTACCAATAGGATTTCAACCACGTTGGAGGGCATTTTCATATCACAACAGTTACTAACAAGCGTTGATTCTGGCCTACGGGAAGGCGTTATTACATACTTGCTTTTCCGTAGTCCGAAATGGCAAATTTCAAGCCCAAGTACGCCCCATCGCCCCGTTAGATCTTATGGATTTTTGCCATCTTCATTGCCACACCCAATATTCCTTATTGGATGGGGCGGCCCGTATTAAACGATTGGTGGCCAAAGCCCAAGAGTTTGAAATGCCGGCTCTGGCCATTACGGATCATGGCAATCTTTTTGGCGTGCCGGAATTCTACACCGAAGCTACCAAAGCAGGCATTAAGCCGATTATTGGGTGCGAGTTTTATGTGACTCCGGTTCGGATGGCCGACAAGACGAACAGAGTTCGATACCACCAGGTTCTACTGGCCAAAAATGGAGAGGGCTATCAAAACCTGATCCGATTGTCCTCTCTTTCCTTCACCGAGGGCTTTTACTACAAGCCCCGAATCGATATGGAGGTGCTGAAAGCGCACTCAGCGGGCCTTATTGCCACCACGTGCTGTCTCCAGGGACATGTCCTTCAAGCCATTCTCAAGGAGGGCGAAGGAGCTGCCAAGAAGGTATTCGAGCAATACTTGGACATCTTTGGTGCCGACTACTACATCGAGATCCAGGACCATAAAATTGCCGATCAGCAGAAGTGCAACGCCGTATTGCTACGATGGGCCAAAGAATACGAAGTGGAATTGGTGTCCACGAACGACGTCCACTACGTAGAACAGGCCGACTCAGCCGCACAAGACGTTCTGCTTTGCCTTCAAACAGGCAAGGATCTATACGATCCGAACCGAATGAAATTTGAGAATGATCAGTTTTATTTGAAGTCTGCGTCTGAAATGGAACTGGCGCTCCGAAATGTGGACCAGGCCCAAGTTAAGCGGGCCCTTTCTAACACGGTTGTCATTGCCGACAAATGTGACTTCAAGCTGCCTATGGGGCAGCTATTGATGCCGCACTTTCCGCTTCCAGCTTCCTTTGGAGAGGACATGGACGGCTATTTGAGGCATTTGGTCTACCAACGCGCCAAAGAGAAATGGGGCTCGCTCACGCTCGAGCAAACCGAGCGTATAGATCATGAGTTAGGAATCGTATCCGAAATGGGATATGCGGGGTACTTCCTCATTGTTCAAGACTTTACGACCGCCGCACGGACGTTAGGAGTTTCTGTGGGGCCGGGTCGAGGCTCGGCAGCGGGAAGTCTCGTTGCCTATTGTCTCGGAATAACTAACGTCGATCCACTTAAATACGGATTGCTTTTTGAGCGTTTTCTGAATCCAGAAAGGGTCTCCATGCCCGATATAGACATCGATTTTGATGATCGAGGGCGAAGCAAAGTCATTGACTATGTGGTCGGGAAATACGGCCGGGAAAATGTCTGCCAAATTATCACGTTTGGGACCATGGGACCGCGCTCTGTAATTCGGGATGTAGCACGGGTACTGCAAATTCCGCTCCCAGAAGCCGATCGGATTGCCAAGCTCATACCAGAAGGCGTCGGCGTATCCCTTGAGAGTGCATTCAAAGACGTTCCAGAGTTCAAGCGTCTCCTCCAAGACCCAAATGAGCAGATTCGTAACCTGCTGCATTATGCCAAAGTCCTTGAAGGATCGGCTCGACACACCGGTGTGCACGCGGCAGGTGTTATTATTGCTCCGGGAGATGTGAGCAAATTCGTTCCGGTATCTGTAGCCAAAGGAAAGAGCGGAAATGACGACATCATCACCACGCAATATGCGGGAAACTGGGTAGAATCCTTCGGGCTTTTGAAAATGGACTTTTTGGGGCTCAAAACCCTAACGGTTATCGACGACACCCTTGCCCTGATCAAACAAGAACATGGTGTTGAGTTGGATGTGGATGCCATTCCACTAGACGATTCGGCTACGTTCGAGCTGTTTCAGCGAGGCGATTCCGTCTCCATTTTTCAATTTGAATCGAGCGGAATGAGGGAGTGGCTTCGCAAGCTGAAGCCAACGTCCATGAACGACCTGATTGCGATGAACGCGCTTTACAGGCCGGGACCGATGGATAATATTCCGATGTATATCGCCCGTAAACACGGAAAAGAAGTCGTTTCGTATCCGGACGAAATGCTAAAACCCATCCTAGAGCCCACCTATGGTATACCCGTTTACCAGGAGCAGGTCATGCAAATGGCCCAGGTCATGGGAGGATACACACTGGGAAGCGCCGATATCCTTCGCCGCATCATGGGGAAGAAAAAAGAATCCGAAATGGCTACCCAACGGGCCATTTTTGTAGCCGGGGCTGCGCAGCGTGAGGTAACGGAAAAGGTAGCCAACGAGGTCTTCGATTTGATGGCAAAATTTGCTGGGTATGGGTTCAATAAATCCCATGCTGCCGCATATTCCATCGTTGCCTATCAGACGGGATATTTAAAAGCGCATTTCCCGGCTGAATTCTTGGCAGCGTCCATGACCAACGAAATGTCCGATACCAAAAAGCTGACCACGGTATTGGATGAAGCGAAACATTTGGGGCTAGAACTCCTCCCTCCGGACTTAAATGCTTCCAAAGCTCGTTTCACGGTTGAAAACGGGAAAATTCGCTTTGGCCTAGGAGCTATTAAAGGCGTCGGGATGGGGGCCATCGAGGCTATAGAAAGAGAAAGAGAGAAAAATGGCCCGTTTTCAACCCTTTTTGAATTTGCCCGTCGGGTTGATTTACGAGCGGTAAATAAAAAAGCAGTCGAAAGCCTAGCGAGGGCGGGTGCCATGGACCGCATGGATGGACATCGCGCTCAGTTCGCCGAAGCCGTGGAACTCGCCGTGCAGTATGGTCAGAAAATTGCCGCCGACAAAATGGCTGGGATGATCTCTTTGTTCGGCGATCCGGGTGGAGATGGGGCTGCAGGCATTGAACCTACGCTACCGATGGTCGAACCGTGGGCCAAATCAAAAATGTTGAAGGAAGAGCGCGATGCCGTGGGGTTTTATGTCTCAGGACATCCACTGGAGTCTTTTTTAGCCGAATCGAGGGCCTTTGCATCGGCACAAATTGTCGATGTATCGGATATCGTGGAGCGTGAAGGCCCTGCAGACGACGGTTGGTCGTATAGAAACAACCGTCCACAGCATTCATTTTGCGGGGTACTTACCGAAGTTCAGCACCGTGTTAACAAATCTGGCAAGCCCTTCGCCTTGTGCCAATTTGAAGATTTCACCGGACAGGCCGAACTGGTCTGTTTTTCGAATTCCTATGACAAAGTACAGCGTTATTTGATGGTGGATGAAATTGTACTCATCAAAGGAAGTGTCGAAATGCGGGGAGGAACGGCCAAAGTTATTGCCAACGACATTTTGCCCATGTGGAAAGTGCGTGAGCAATTGGTCAAGTCCTTAATTCTGCGCCTTTCGGCTTCGGAATTGAAAATCGAGCAGGTCGAAAAATTAGATAAGCTGCTTAGCGAACATAAAGGGACTTGTAAACTTTATTTTGACTTGATCTCCGATTCAGATCCAAATCCTTGCCGCGTAATGAGCCGCACGTCCGTAATCGATCCCAATGAGGAAGTCATGCGCGGCCTATCGACCATTTTCGGACGGCGCGCAATTACGGTCGAAGGAGAGAATTGACACTATAGAAGGGACTGAAAACAGCTATTTGTTGGTCAAACGCCGGGACCGAGACCATCTGAATGATGCCGATTCGTTGCCTATGGGCACCTCGGTTTTGGAGAAGAGCACCTCCCCTTCTGGA
>CALEEY010000256.1 GCA_937877085.1 uncultured Bacteroidota bacterium | reverse complement strand
GTTGAATACAGTCATCGCCTTCACGTAGGTCAACTCGGACTAGATTGTCAGTATTGCCATACGAATGTGAAGAACGCCAGTCATTCAAACGTTCCGGCCACGCAGACCTGTATGAATTGCCACAGCCAGATCAGAACGGAATCGTTAAAATTGCTTCCCGTTCGGGAAAGCTGGGCAACCGGGGAGTCCATTGAGTGGGTAAAAGTGCATAAAATGCCTGATTACGCCAATTTTAGCCACGCAGTTCACACGAACAATGGCGTCGGTTGCGAATCCTGCCATGGCAGAATTGATCAAATGGAAGTCGTAACTCAGGAGCAGCCACTGTCCATGGGTTGGTGCATCGACTGCCATCGTAACCCAGAGCAGTATTTGAGGCCAAATACTGAAGTAACGACCATGGGATATGACTATCCTGAGGACTTCCTCACGGCCAATATGGCCCGCATTGTTTCTGAAGATATTCAGCCACCTACTAACTGTTCAGCGTGCCACTATTAATCGATCGCCTAGATTTCACGTCCGGGTATTACACGATTCGATAACAATCAGATTATGATCGAGCTTCCAGTCATTGATTCTTCTGCCGCTAACGAGCAAACTCCTCGTTCTCGCTATTGGCGCAGTGTTAGCCAATTTGAGAATTCGGCCGAATTCAAACGAGTTTCCGGAGAGGAGTTCATCCCCGGAGCATCAACAGCACCCGAAGGGGCCACTCGTAGGCAATTTATACAGCTAATGGGGGCCTCAATGGCCATGGCTGGCCTAACGGCTTGTCGTAAACCCATTGAAACGATCGTGCCGTTTTCCCACATGCCGGAAGACCGAGTAGAAGGGGTTCCTGTATACTTTGCGACGTCAATGCCATTCAGAGGCGCGCTTCGTCCGGTCCTAGTTGAAAGTTTTGACGGCAGACCACGCAAGATCGAAGGAAATCCTGAGCATCCTGATAGTTTGGGTACGTGTTCTTCATTTGAACAGGCGTCCCTCTTGAGTATGTATGACCCTGATCGTGCTTCTGAAATCAGACACAGTGGAGCTACGTCAGATTGGGGTTCATTTAAGTCATTTGCTGCCCAGCTTGCCGCCAGTTCGAGAATTGTTGTTCTCGCTGAGGAATCTTCTTCCATGACGTTTGCGGCCGCACGCCGTCGTTTGGAGCAACGTTTTGCGTCGGCTAAGTGGATTAATTACACCGGAATGGCCGGAAATGCTTCCACCCGCGGAAATGACGCGGCATTTGGAAAATCTGCCCGCGCGGTTCATTCGTTTTCGAACGCAAAAGTAATTGTTAGTCTGGATGCAGACTTCTTGGGTTCAACCGATTCAGATAGTGTAGCCAACGCTAGAGGATTTTCGGCGAGCCGAAATATTGACAGCAGCAGCGATGTAAGTCGTTTGTATGTGATCGAAAGTGGATATTCGATTACAGGTGGTATGGCAGACAATCGCCTACGACTGAAATCAGCTGAAATTGCTTCATTTGCTGCGTCTCTGGCAGCAGCCCTCGGTGCGTACAGTGGAGACGCTGGTGTGCATTCTGCCCACCCCTGGATAAGTGAGATTGCTTCAGATCTACAAAATGCCGGTTCTGGCGCTGTAGTTGTCGTTGGAGATAATCAACCAGTTGGCGTTCATGCGCTGGCTGCTGCGATGAACGATAAACTGGGTGCCGTTGGTTCTACGGTCCATTATTTGGATGCAGGAGACAACTCCGCTGATTTTACTGCTGAGATGAGCTCCCTCAACGCGGATATGGCGGCGGGCAATGTGGATGTCGTTATTACACTAGGAGTGAATCCTGTGTATGATATTCCAGCGTTCGGCGCGGCTTACGCTAGCGTTTCGGAGCGCATTCATGTCAGCCTACATCAGGACGAAACGGCGCAAGTAGCGACTTGGAGCCTTCCTCAGACCCATTTCTTGGAAGAGTGGGGAGATGGTCGCAGTCGTCATGGCCTTAAAGGAATTGTTCAGCCACTGATCGCTCCTTTGTATGACAGCGCTCATTCGAATTTGGAAGTTATCGCCCTGTTAAGTTCAGGTGCAGAGCAGTTTGGGTACGACCTCGTTCGAGAAACCTGGCGGTCTGAGCTCTCTGGCGATTTTGAAAAAGCATGGCGCAAAGTGGTACATGACGGATTTCAGGCAGGTGCTGGTTTTGCGGCCGTTTCTGTATCTGCGTCGGCAGTGGGCATTCAAAGTGCCATGTCAAATGTATCTGTCTCGGCCCACCAGGGTATTGAGGTCGTTACTCGACTCGACTCAAAAGTATTTGATGGTCGTTTTGCAAACATCGTTTGGCTCCAAGAGCTGCCCGATCCGGCAACCAAAGTAGTTTGGGATAATATTGCCCAAATGAGCCCTAAAACGGCTGAAAATCTTGGTTTGCACTACAAATTAGACGGTGGAAAGTATATTACGGACACCGTTAAAATCGAAGTCGACGGCGCAAGTGTTGAGCTACCTCTTTGGGTTCAGCCGGGTTTAGCCGAGGATTCGGTTCAGGTGACTACTGGATATGGTCGAAATATTTTAAGCGATCGGAAAATTCGCTCGACCAACTTCTTTGATCGGGACGAACACACGGATGTCTATGGAAATGGCGCCGTTTCGACCGGGGTGGGAAGCAACGTAGCTCCGCTGAGCGGTCGAATTGTTACGGCTTCGATTACTAAGGCGGGTTCAGGCTACATGGTGGCTTCAACTCAGGACCATGGTGCCATAGAAGAAGAAGGGAAAATCGTCCAGAAACGCGGTCTTTTCCGTCAAGCGACGGTCGAAGAGTACCGAGCTAACCCACATTTTGTGGCCGGTGGCGAGCCGAAACCGATTCGCGAAGATTGGTCGGACTATCCTACCCTTTGGCAGGAAAATCATCCGACTAAAACCGATGAGATCACCCAATCGAATTACCATGACTACCAGTGGGGTATGGTGATTGATTTGAATACCTGTACGGGGTGTAGTGCATGTGTTGTGGCCTGTCAGTCAGAAAACAACATTCAAGTGGTTGGAAAGGACGAAGTTAGTCGCGGACGCGAAATGCATTGGATTCGTACGGACCGCTATTTCGTAAGCGGAGACGGCGCATCTTTTGATAGTCCTCAAATGGTGATCCAACCGTTACCTTGCCAGCACTGCGAAAATGCTCCTTGTGAACAGGTTTGCCCTGTGGCAGCTACGGTGCATTCGCCCGATGGAACCAACCAGATGATTTACAATCGCTGTATTGGTACTCGGTATTGTGCAAATAACTGCCCGTACAAAGTTCGTCGCTTCAATTTTTACAACTGGACCAGAACGCTTCCTGAAACGATTCAAATGGCTCACAATCCAAATGTGACCGTTCGTTCAAGAGGGGTTATGGAAAAATGCTCTTTCTGTATTCAGAGAGTTCGCTCGGTGAACAAAACGGCCAATATTGAAAGCCGTCCGATTGAGGATGGAGAAGTAGTGACTGCTTGTCAACAAGTATGTCCTTCTAGGGCCATCACGTTTGGGAACGTAGCCGATCCTAATAGCGCCGTTTCGCAGAAGCGAACCTCGGATCGTCGATACGAATTGCTGGCTGAACTTAACGTAAAACCTAGGGTCAGTTATTTAGGCAGAATTAGGAATCCGAATCCGAATCTTGCCTAATCGAACATAATTAATCACTTTACGAAACATTGGCTCCCGTGAGTACGGCTAGCATGGATAAGACTCTCGCACATTTAGCAGACTTCCACGACGAAGTACCGCTGGTACATGGGAATCTCACGTTTCACGACATTACTGAGATTGTTTCTTCTCATACCGAGAAGAAAACCCCTTTAGCGTGGTACGGCGCATTTGGATTGGCCCTTTCCGGGTTAATGCTTATGATCGTCATGATAGCCTACTTGTTCTGGAATGGAACAGGTGTTTGGGGTCTAAATAACCCGGTAGGCTGGGGTTTCGCCATCGTAAACTTCGTATTTTGGGTGGGTATCGGTCACGCCGGTACGCTCATTTCAGCGATCTTATTTCTTTTTAGACAGCAGTGGAGAACGGCCATCAACCGATCTGCTGAGGCCATGACCCTATTTGCGGTTATTTGTGCCTTAGTATTTCCGGGGATTCACGTTGGACGTGTGTGGGCTGCCTATTGGATGCTTCCTATCCCCAATCAGATGGGAATGTGGCCGCAGTTCAAGAGCCCGTTATTGTGGGATATCTTCGCTGTTTCGACCTATTTCACCGTATCGGCGGCCTTTTGGTATGTTGGGCTCATTCCTGATCTCGCAACCCTAAGGGATCGCGCAACGGGGCTTAGACGGAAGATATTTGGCGTTCTGGCCATGGGATGGACGGGTGCGAATCGTCACTGGCGCAATTATGAGAAAGCTTATTTATTGCTTGCCGCTTTGTGTACTCCACTGGTTCTTTCGGTTCACTCGGTCGTTTCGTTCGACTTTGCTGTATCTATTGTACCTGGTTGGCACACGACCATTTTCCCTCCCTACTTCGTGGCGGGAGCTATCTTCTCAGGGTTTGCGATGGTAGTTACCCTGATGGTTGTCGCTCGCAAAGTCTATAAAGTGGAAAACATTATCACGGTCGACCATTTAGAAAAAATGAACATCATCATTTTGGTGACTGGTTCGATGGTCGGTTTTGCTTACATCACTGAGTTTTTCATCGCATGGTACTCAGGGGTTCAATACGAACAATATGCGTTTACTAACCGCATGTTTGGTCCCTACGCTTGGGCCTACTGGACT
>CALEEY010000255.1 GCA_937877085.1 uncultured Bacteroidota bacterium | reverse complement strand
TCAGAGGCGCGGAAGAATGCATTTTATCAATCTAATCAGCTTGGGAGAAGCTTTTTCAGCTGCCCGGAGAACTTCTTCGAGGGAAATAGCCTTCAGTTCATCAGGGAAACACTCATCCGTAACGACCGAAAAGGCAATAACGTTCATTCCCATATGACGAGCGGCCAATACTTCCGGAACGGTGCTCATGCCAACGACGTCCGCCCCTAACAGTCGAAGCATCGTATACTCAGCACGGGTTTCAAGATTGGGTCCTACCACCGCTACATAAACACCTTCGTGCAATGGAATACTGACTTCATTCGCTGCCTGACGAGCCATCGAGCGAAGATTCGAACTGTATGGGTCGCTCATGTCTGGAAACCGAGGTCCCCATGCATCTTCATTTGGCCCTTCTAAGGGATTGTGCCCCATCATGTTAATGTGATCCTTCAGCAGCACGATGTCACCTGAACGATACTCAGGATTCATCGCACCACACGCGTTTGTCAACACCCATGTTTGAACGCCGCATAATCCCAGCGCTCGTACGGGCAGGGTGACCATTTTGGCGTCGTAGCCCTCGTAGAGGTGGACACGACCTCTCAGAAGTAGGACGGTTTGTGAGTCGATGGTCCCAACCACAAGACTCCCTCGGTGCGACTGCACCGTCGAGACGGGAAAGTGCGGAATATCTTGGAAAGGGATCTCTGTGAGAATAGTGACTGACGATAGAAGCGCGTCCAGCCCAGTCCCTAGGACGATGGCTGTTGGTGGAATAGATTGGACTTTGGAGCGAATATATGCGGCCGCTTCCTCTACCCGCGTTTTGTAAACAAGAGCCATAGTGCCTTATTCATTGTGCCTTATTCGTCGTCCAAATCCTTGAGGATCTGGTGGATTTTTCTGATCTCCGCTTCCGTTTCGTCGTCCACACCCACCTCTTCTGAAACGAGATTAGAATCCGGAAAACGCATATATCTATAATTTGAAGGCGGTTCTGGATCGGTCGCTTGGTCGTCATCCTCTGACTCATCGACCGAACCAAAGATTGGAGTGAATCTCCATGAGGGAAGTTCTTCTACCTCTAACGCTGATGTCGTGTTTTGCTGAAGTCCATCATCTGGATAATCCCCTTCCTCATCTTCGCCGTCATCATCATCGTCGTCCCCCAAATCCCAATCCTCATCCTCGTCTGCTTCATCATCATCCTCTTCGTCCCAATCTTTCGACGCTGCGCCGCTAGAGGGCGTGGCCTTTTTAGGCGAAGCCGAAACAGAAGTCTCTCCTTCTATTTTCTCCCAGGATGAACGTGAGCCTTGACGGTCCTCACTCTCACTGGACAAGGTGTCCATTTCGCTATCGTCTGCGGGATCTGCTGCCATCTGTTCGATTTCGATCTGCTTCTCCGCCACCGAAATTCGATCCTCCAAATCGGTAGGCTGATCGGCAATATGGCTCGTGGCAATCGCGCCCTGATCGATGGATTCGTCTCGGACTAATTCGATTTCTTTCAAAGCCACAGAACTCGACAGCTTTGGCCGGATATTTTCAGCATCAAAGTGGCCTAGTATTTCCATCTCAGACATCAGAAAGGCCCTTAGCTTGGCCACAATTTCCTGTTGGCGGACAGCATATTTAGCCGTATCCCGCTTCATCTGGAGCCGCTCGGAATCTGATTGCTTCTGAAGATCCACCACGCGGTTCTCGGCCTCTTCAAGCGTGTTGCGGGCCTTCATTTCTGCGTTTTCAATCGTTATTCGGGCACTGGATCGAGCGGTCTGAAGCGCTTCTTCAAGCGCCTCTTCCACTTTCATATAGTGGTCGAGCTTTAACTGTTGCTCCGAAACTTTTTCGCCACTTCTCCGAAGGTCGTCTACGATTTCCTGCCACTGGGTAGCCAGGACTTGAAGAAAAGAATCGACTTCATCGATGTCGTATCCGCGGAATGAGCGATTAAATTCCTGCTTGCGAATATCCAGAGACGTAATTTTCATTTAGTTACTCCGTCGAGTGTTGCTAGAAACTAGCTAGGCAACTCAAAATCAATGATTTCTGAAAGGTTGACATAAGATACTGATTTGATTTGAAATCAGGCACTTACATAAGACCTTCCGCCGAATAAAGAACTTCCCACCCGAACCAAAGTGGCCCCTTCTTCGATTGCCACTTCAAAATCGGAGCTCATGCCCATAGACAAGGTAGGAGTTGATACAAACGTCAGCCGGTCCCGGACGGATTCAGATAACGTCCGAAGGAGAGCAAACTGAGGCCTAACTTCTTCTGGATTCTCGGTAGGAGAAGCTAACGTCATGAGTCCTTCAACCCGTAAACGAGGCAAGGCTAACACGCTGTCCATAAACTGATTCAGTTCTGCGGGCTCCATCCCAAATTTGGACTCTTCACCCGATACATTGACCTGGATTAAACACGAAAGCGTCTGTGAAGCGTCTTCCAGGTGATGATTCAGGGCTGTAGCCAGTCGGAGGCTGTCCAAGGCGTGAAATAGATGCACTCGACCAACCAGTTCTTTGGCTTTGTTTCGCTGCAGGTGCCCTATTAGATGCCAACTAATGGGCGGCGTACCTCCCATTTCATGGTGTTCGTTGGCCTTATGAACAAATTCCTGAACTTTGTTTTCTCCGAAATCAACCTGTCCGAGGTGAGCAAAGGACAAAATATCCTCCAACGGAAACGTCTTGGATACGGCCACCAGCTCTACATCTCCCTCCTTTCGCCCAGAGGTTAGCGTGGCAGACTTAATTTTGTCTTGGATATCGAAAAGTCTTTCTTCCTGATTCACCGGGCCCCTTTTTGAAATTATCAGGTTTCTTTGCGAAGGACGTCAAGCGCTTCTTTGTCGTATACGCCTCTGGAATTCAGCTGTCCGACAACAATAGTCACTCCAACGACACCCACAATTAACAAGAACAGCGGCGCCCATGGAACGACAAAATCGGACTCGAAAACAAATCTAGAAACGCCCCACCCTGCTACTAAAGATAATAGCACGCCCGTGAGGGATGCCGCGACTCCTAAAACGAAATATTCCGTTGTCATGATTCGAAGGACCGTCTTTCTCGAGGCTCCTAGCGTTTTTAAAAGAACCGATTCTTCAATCCTCTGAAAACGGCTGATAAGAACGGCTCCAGACAAAACAAGCAAGCCCGTAATAATTGAAAACAGAGCCATGAACCGAACGACAAACGAAATCCGCGAAAATATCGCCTGAAACACGGTTAAGACCACAGAAATATCAATCGATGATATGTTCGGGTACGTTTTAACCACTGTGGATTGAAGGGATGCCGACTCCTCTGTCGTTTCCGTACGACTCATGACCACATGAAAGGCGGGCGCATCGTTTATGGATCCCTCGGGGAAAACAAAAAAGAAATTGGACTGCATTTGGCGCCAATTCACTTCCCTAATGCTAGAAATGACCCCCGAAACGTCCACCCCTTGAATGTTGAATACTAAGGAGTCCCCTAGGGAAACATCCAGTTGCTCTGCTACATCTCGCTCAACCGAAAGCGGAATGAGGCCATTTCCGGAATACGTTCCCTCGAAAGTACCCTCCAAAACCGTTTCAGACTCCGTTAGGTAATCTCTGAAGGTAGATCGATACTCCCGCCTGTGCGCCCAGGAAAAATCAAATGTTGAATCCTCACGCATACTTTCAATAGAAATGCCCTTCACCGAAGTTAACCGCATCGACACCATCGCGACTTCATCCAAAACCGGTAGGTCCGCACGTTCAATGATGGACACCAGCGAATCCACCTGTGACGGCTGCACGTCATAAAAAACTAAATTGGGCTTCCCCTCGGTAGATGCCATGTCGATCTGGCCAAGAAGGGTTGATTCACTGATAATCATGGTAGCAACCAGAAAGGTGCCAAATCCCAACGCAAGGACCATCATTAAAGTCTGGTTGTGCGGCCGATGCAAATTAGCCATGCCCTGTCTAACCACGTAGGAAACGCTCGAAGGTGGCTTAGCGGCAAGAAATCGCATAAGTAGTTTGGCCGTCCCAGCCAATAAAGCAAACACAACCGCTACCGCTGCTGAGTATCCAAGTCCGATATAGAGTGTTGGTGCTTGGATTACTGCAACAACCGTAACCAGTAGAGCCATGAGTCCAAACAATAAGCGCTTTGCATTTTTGTCGCTGGCTTTTGATTCCTCCTGACCATAGTCGGTGCGCAGAGCTGCTAGGGGCGGAATATTCCGAATGTCCAACAGGGGCATGAGGGCAAAAAGCAAGGTGACTCCAATGCCCATGGCTGAGCCCATAAAAACGGCGGGCCAAGAGACACTAAACGCGACGTCAACCGGTAAAAAGTCGCCTAGGACCAGTGGCACGACCGATTGCAAGGCAACCCCAATCGAACTCCCTAAAATGGCCCCGACGAGTCCCATTCCAGTCGCTTGAAGAAGGTATATGGCGAAGGCCTGATAGGAAGATGCGCCGTATACGCGCAAAACGGCCACGGTTTGAACCCGCTGGCGAATGTAAACATGAATGGAACTAGCAACCCCCAAACTTCCCAGTAGCAGCGACATGAATCCGACTAATCCCAAAAATCGATACAGGTTGGTGAGCGATCGATCCCAGTTTTCGCGCTCTTCTTCGACGGTGTCGGTCCGGACTTGATGGGCTTGTAAGGTGTCCGAAAGCGCTTCTACTAACTGATCAGGATCTCGGTCGTCCTCAAATCGAAAGTACACTTCATAGTCGGCTCGACTTCCCATAGAAAGGAGGGTAGTATCTACCTCGGCCAACGGAACGTAAATTCGCGGGCTGAAAAGCATGATAGCGGCAGTCTCTCGGGGCGTTTGAATCAGCTTCCCGCTGACGGTGTAGGTGGCCGTGCCTACGCGGACCGAGTCCCCAATTTCGATGCCGTACTGCGCCATTAGCGTCCCATCGATCAAGGCGCCGCGCTCACGTAGATAGGTCGTCGCGGCCTCCGGCGGATCCGATTCAATGGTTCCGTAAAACGG
>CALEEY010000254.1 GCA_937877085.1 uncultured Bacteroidota bacterium | reverse complement strand
AACCAAAAAGTAGAACAGCAAGCCGAGGAGTTTCAAGAGAATAGAATTGGTAAAAAGTGGGCTTTTTTCCAGATGGAGAAGCGGTATCACGTCCGCAATAATCAAGCTGACCAATAAGCCTGGAACCGCTACTATCGCTGTGATTAGGTTCTCTTTCAATTTTTTGGTGATGCCATTTGCTTCGGACTTTGCCATCATGTTCACGAAGGCAGCGCCGGAATCCTATTCGGTTGCCACGCTCAAAGTACCACCTGGGTTTGATCCGACCCTCATAGATACCATCTGGGCAAAGCTTTTCCCTGGGAAAAAAGCTTCTTATCTCTTTCAAAATAAGGTATTTGACATCAGCTATAACTCCATGAGAAAGATGAACAGGGCCTTCATTGCCATCGCCTTTCTTTCGTTGATGATTGCCTGCATGGGTCTTTTTGGACTGGCCTCGCAAAACGCGGCGACGCGTATGAAGGAAATGGCCGTGCGTAAATCGCTTGGAGCATCTGGGGCGAATCTCGCCTATGAGCTCAATCGCAAGTTTGTCATTTTGTTGGGCGTTTCTGCCATATTAGCCTCCTTACTGTGCTACTTCGGCATCAATGGAGCCCTGAGTCTGGTGCCTAGTAAAAACCTTCCCCTGGGCGTATTTCCGATCCTTTTGGCCTTTCTGCTCATGTTTTCAACGGCTGCCATCGCCGTTTTCTATCAGTCTAGAAAGATTGCCTTGATCAATCCGGCGGAAGTGCTAAAGTCGGAGTAGAGCTCAAAAGAATCGATTACGACGCCTATTTTGTCGGGGATAGCGAAGCCTGTGCGGGCGGCGGGCGCTGCCCGCTGCCCGCCCACGCAACTGACTACCTTACCTGAATCTCGGTAGCGCCTGAAAAAGACGGTGATCCATCCGCGGGGGACAGGTTGTGCTCAACCAAGAGGCGAACCTTTTTGGTTTCGATAGGGGCGAACGTTATGATGTTGCGCGCCATGGCTTGTGGCGTAATCGGAACATACGAAGGACTCGAAACTGCCGTCCAAGATTCCCCATTCCACACCTCTACTCGAAGTGACTTGGGCGAGGAAATGGTGGTGTTGGTTTTGCCCAAATAGCCCGGCGCATTTCCCCACAGGTAGACCTCGACCGAACGAATCGTTTGAAAGGATTCAAATGCAACCTCAATCCAATCCTCTCGGTTGGGCGAATTATGCGTGGTCCACCGATTCGACTGATAGGTCGTCAAACCAAACGATCCGTCCGTCAAGACCGATGCATCGGCGTCGGGTGGAAACGAAACGGAGACTCTTGGGAACGGCGCTCCCTCCGTGTTCAACGCGAGATTGCTGGGCCTACGGGCAATTCCCTTCTGGGAAGCAGATAGCGCTTCGAGCGGCACCGAATCGGGGGTCCATACTTCAATTTCGGTCAGCCCGGTTTTTCCACCGGGACCATGTTTAAAGGTGACCCGAACCCCTTCTGCTTTTTCACCGCTGAGTAAAATGACGTTCGCCATTCGGCCGGTCGCTCGGGCTGGCCTCCGACTTTGAACATCCGCTTTGACCCACGCCCCGTTACGAAGTAACTCCACCACATACGAGGACGGAGGAACGATGCCTTCGCCATCATCCAGAAAGTACATTTTAACCTTTTGAATGGGCTGGGGAGTTCCGAAATCTATCGCAATCCAGTCCTCTTCATTGCTCGATCCCGTTGTTGCCCAACGGTTTGTGGGGACTTTATGATAATAGATGGCCCCATCATTAGCGGCAAAGGGCGGGTATTCTGGATCCGAAAATGAGGCGGTTATTTCAGGAAACTGGGCTCCGTTATTTACTGCAATGTTATGGGGCCGAGCGAACGTCATGGAGCCTGGCACCGGAGCGAATTGCACTTTGATCGACCCCAAATCCGGCCGTGCGCTCGCAACTTTACCATTTAACAACACAGTTAACCCCTTTCCCCGCCCATATTTGGTCCCGTCTCGGTCCCAGATCAAAGAAAGCATGCTTCCGTGATAGGAAAAATCCTCTACGGCGAAGTAATCCCACGAATCGGGAATGAGGGGGTTAATAATTAGGGAATCGCCGCCTTGGGCGCGAATTCCGAGTAATCCCCCAAGGACCAGGTCGATATACCCCGAATGAAAATAATGCTCGCTGTGGTTAGGCATGTCGCTGCCAAACCAGGATCCATCGAGCGGATTCGCGGACTCAGCGATGTACGGCCGACCATCCTTGTACTGCGTCTGGGTGTAGATGGACAACAGGTCAAAATAGTCGCCCTTGTCTACCTCGTCCTGCTCGTAGTTGTTCAACAAATTGCCCATGGCTTCGAGCGTCTGCGTGGTGGCGTATGGCCAGGACTGCCCGCTCCAAACACAGCAATTGGGTGAAATCCGAAACTGAGGATCACTTCTGGAGGTTACTGTAGGGCCGAAAGGCGCGTAGAAATGAGTCGAATCCATGAGGAATTTCCACGCGCCTGACTGGGCATCGTCCGGCAAATTGAACTGCCAAGGCACATACCCAATCAGCTCTCGGCCGTTGTCATTCCCCGCAAAAGGCCCGGTTTCGTAGGTTAATGACTTGGCTTTTATCCCGGGATTGTGGTCTTCCGTAAACTGATGGAAGAAGAACTGCCTTTTTTCATCCCAAAGCTCATCCAACACCCGTTTCTTGAGTGCCTGAGCCTTGCTGGAGTAGATGTCTGCCTTGGAATCGTCCCCAGATAGCCGCGCGGTTTGCGACATGGCATTCAAATCGCCGAACAGATAGGCATTCAGCGTCGGGCGATAT
>CALEEY010000253.1 GCA_937877085.1 uncultured Bacteroidota bacterium | reverse complement strand
TGTAAAATCGGCTCCTAGACAGGATTGTTGGACTGGCCTTGAGGTCCAACATTATGCACAGATTCAGCTGAGTCCATTCGAGGAGCAGACGCTCCCTGAGTTGGAGGCGCAGGATGAATTCGGTGAGCGGGTTCATTTACATTCAGCTCCCGTGAAATCTCACTTGTAGCTGATTTAAACTCTTTAATACCTTTTCCCAAACCCCGCGCGATTTCTGGAATCCGTTTGGCTCCAAAAATCAGCAAGATGGCCAGAAAAATAAGGACGAGTTCAAAAGGTCCAAGGCTTCCCATATTTCCTCAATCGATAGATGTATGTGAGTGCAAAATGCAGATGAAATGCCATATTCCACCCTTTGCACCATTGGAAGTAAAATAGACAGAAATCCTTTGAGAAACGCGAGCGTTCATCTCAAAGTTTTTAAACTCTACGAACCGGTTAAAACGGTGTTCCGAATTCTTATAATAGTATTCCAAGTCGAATGCCTATTTTAAACCATGTCAAAAACAAATTTAGAAGTTCTTAGCCTTGCTCAAATCAAAGCCTGGCCAAAAGCCGAGCTGCACTCCCATCTAGATGGAGCCATGCGTTTGGCGACCATGTTAGCGCTAGCCAAAGATCAAGGCAAAATGGACCTTTTGCCGGCAAAAACGCATGAAGGTCTACTACTTGAGCTTGCCAAAGTGGACGATTCCACGGATCTGTACGAGTATTTGGCCTGGTTCAAATATACCATTGGGTTGATGCAATCCGAATCTGCATTAGAACGGGTTGCTTTTGAAATGGCCGAAGACTTTGCGCTGGAAAATGTCAAATATGTAGAAGTTCGTTTTGGGCCCATTTTACATACGGGAGAAGGCCTGACACTGAATCAAGTCATGGATGCGGTTATCCGGGGTTTGGCTAAGGCCAAAATGCAATACGACATAGAGTGGGGACTCATTGTTTGCGCTCTTCGCGACCGTTTCGTCGAAGCATCGTTAGAACAAGCTCAATTGGCCGTTTCTTACATGGACCGAGGCGTTGTGGCATTCGATCTGGCAGGTGCGGAGGCTGGTAATCCAGCAAAACAGCATCTAGAGGCCTTTTATTACGCTCGAAACCACATGCTTAACTTAACGGTTCATGCGGGCGAATCCTGGGGACCTGACTCGATTCGCCAGGCCCTGTTTTTTTGCGGAGCCCACCGCATTGGACACGGAATTACGCTGGTTCAAGATGACGCCCTTCTGGAGTTTGTTAAAAATCACCAGATACCACTTGAAATTTGCCCTACGAGCAATGTGCAGACCAACGTAGTCCCATCGTATGAGGAGCATCCGATCAAGACACTCGTCGAGAGAGGCGTTCCCGTTACGATCAACACGGACAGTCGGCTATTCAGTCACACCAATACGTCTGGAGAAATCTATTTGGCCCATACCCGGTGCGGATTAACGGCAGAGCAAACCAGAAGAGTTGTTTTAGATGCATTTAAATATGCCTTTTTACCTCTGGAAGTTCGTAACCGCATGATGGCCGAAGCTCAGGCCTCTATTTGGAGCTAAAACGTAGATAAATAGGAAATACACTCGATAATGGCTGATTCAGTAGAAAATGTGCGTGTGCTCAGGCAAAGCCGAGGATTGGTGGGAACGGTTAACCTGCCTGCCGACAAATCCATTGCTCATCGCGCGGCTCTTTTTGCAGCTATTAGTACGGGTACAAGCCACATTGTGGGGTACCCCGGTTCGGAAGATCCGCAAAGCACGCTGTCCTGTTTGCGACAACTCGGAATTCAGATTAACTCGGATGAAGTAGGGCTTTCGATTGTGGGAGGCGGATTAAATGGCTTTATCGCTCCAGAAAGGGCGTTGGACTGTGGAAATTCGGGAACGACCATGCGCCTCTTGTCTGGTATGCTGGTCGGACAGGCCTTTTCAAGTGAATTGATCGGAGATGCTTCGCTTTCCTCTAGGCCTATGGGAAGAATATTAGATCCTCTACGCTTGATGGGAGCCCATATTGAAGCTGCGGGCGGGCGAGCACCCTTGCGAATCGACCAAGCGAGTGCCCTTCGAGGCGTGGAGTATCAACTTCCAGTGGCGTCGGCTCAAGTAAAGTCCTGCGTATTATTGGCTGGCCTTTGGGCCGACGGCGAAACTACGGTTATTGAAGAGACGCCAACGAGGGATCACACCGAACGGATGTTGGGGCTTTCCAGCGTTACCATTGGGTCGAAACGGTACATATCCGTTCAAGGGGGCAGAACGCTTTCTGCGCAAATGTGGTCAATTCCGTGTGATTTTTCCGCAGCTGCCTTTTTTCTCGTGGCGGGATCCATCGTTCCCAATTCGGCTCTTCACCTCCCTAGGGTTGGACTCAACCCAACCCGGACGGGACTGATTGATGTCCTCAAGGCCATGGGGGCCCATATTTCGATTCAAAATGAACGCATAGTGGCCGGTGAGCCCATTGGCGACTTGTTTGTCAGATCCTCGCAATTGACTGGGATCGAAATCGGCGGCGAGATTATCGCCAACATTATAGACGAAATTCCCATTTTGACGGTCGCCGCGGCCATGGCGGGTGGTAAAACCATCATTCGAGACGCCGAAGAACTCCGATTTAAGGAAACCGATCGGATTTCAGCCATGAGTAAGGGCTTAACAACTTTGGGTGCCAAAATTGAAGAGCAAAAAGATGGGATGATCATTACCGGGGGTAAAAAGCTGCACGGTGGCACCGTCGAAAGCTTTTCTGATCACCGCATAGCCATGTCCATGGGAATAGCCGGTCTCGTAAGCTCTGGAGAGGTTCGCATTGAGGGCGCGAACGCCGCTTCTGTCTCCTTTCCAACTTTTTGGGATGTTTTGTCCGAGCTAGGCTAGCCACCGCAGCTAGGAACCGGGAATCCAAAGGTGTTTTTTGATGTCGATGATTCCATCTTCGACGAACTCAATCCCTTCGCTTCGAAGCATATCCTCCATGACATATGGGCCGCCAAATCCCGAGCGTCCGCTAAGTCCGCCATACCGATTAACGACTCGATGACACGGTATTCCGGCACCTTTTGCTGCTCTTAAAGCCCACCCGACTGTTCTTGCCGCACTTTTTGACCCTAAATATTCGGCGATATGACCGTAAGTGGTCACACTGCCGTAGGGTATTTCTTCGACCACCTGCCACACGCGGTCAAAGAAATCTGGACTGTTGGCCTTAGGAGAGGCATCTGGGCCGGGCCCAGATCGGCTTTTGGGCAGGGCCTTGGCCCTGCCCAAAAGCTCATTATGGTGACGTGCAGCCATCAGCTACTGGTTTCCTAATATGATTGGAAGGCCGTCTGAGCCGCCGATAATCACGGTTTTGGTATTAGGTGAATTGGCTAATGCTTGCGTGGCTTCAATCCCTTTGTACTTCAAGAATTGGGCAGATAGACTCTGAGTAATGATGCGCTGATATTCCGCCTGGCCTTTGGCTTCAATTTCTTTACGCTGAGCTTCTAACGCCTCTTTCTGGAGGGTAAATTCATACCGTTCTGCTTCCTGTTCTTCTTCTAACTTATTCTGAATAGCCGTCCTGATTTGATCAGGAAGGGAAATATTTCGAATTAGAATGGCATCTACCGTAATGTTTTCGACCGCAACCGCGTCGCGAACCCGAGCAAAAATGGTCTCTTGCAATTCTTGACGGCGGGTGGAGTACAGCTCTTCTGGGGTGTACTGGCCTACTATTTCGCGGACTGCGCTTCGAAGTTCCGGTTGGACCAACTTCCGGTAATAATCCTGTCCGTAGGTAACGTGAATGTTGGCTAGTTCGGTCGAAACGGGGCGCCAACGAATGGATGCGTCCATTCCGATCGACAATCCATTGGACGATAGCGCATCGATGTCCTCAAGCTGTTCCTGGACTCGAACATCGTAGGTGATCAAGGTCACCCACGGCGCATGAACCTGAAGGCCCTCGCCGTACAGTTTGGAAAGGTCTGTCCCTCCAAACATGCTGTATTTCACGGCGCTTTCGCCAGAACCAATACTGGTAGTCATACAACCGCCAGCCACTGTGACGAATAGCAAAAAAATAAAGGCAAAGATTCCGCCGCGAACTATGAGGCGTGAAACGTTGGGGAACTGGTTGTTAGGCATGTTAAATTCGATAGTCTTCGATGAAGGAAAAATTTATTCCATAATTTGTGCAACGGACTTCAAGTTCGGTAGTTGCGTAGATCACATTTTCAAACGAAGAATTCTAATCCGTATTCTATGCCATTAGGAATAATATCGCCCCGTGTTATTGAAGAACTGAACCAACAGCTAGGGCACTCCCGCGTTCTGGAAAACCACGTTTTGGCTCCCTACACCACGTTTAAAATTGGGGGCCCCGCCGATGCTTTTTTTGAAGCTTTTACCGCTAACGAACTAGCTTCGGCCATAAAAATAGCGCGTCGATTGGACGTACCGTTTTTTGTTTTGGGATTGGGAGCCAACATCTTGGTGGGAGACAAGGGATTTCGAGGCCTTGTCATCCGAAATGCCGCCGCCGATTGCTCCATTTCTGAAGACGGAGTTTTAACGGTAGAAAGCGGCGCCATTGTTTGGCCGGATGTCATCCGTTTTACAACTCAAAGCGGCTATTCTGGACTTGAACATTACGCGGGTATCCCATCTACTATTGGCGGCGCGCTGTGGCAAAACTTGCATTTTCTGTCCCCAGCTCCGAAACGAGAACGCACCATGTTCATCGACGAAGTTTTCCTGGACGCTGTCGTATTGGATCCCGCCAATACCCGAAAGGAGGTTTTCCACGAATATTTTAATTTTGGATATGACGAATCGATCCTCCATCATTCAGGAGATATCGTGCTGTACGCTCGTTTCCAGCTGATTAAGGCCGATCCTGCTCAATTGGAGCAGACCATCGTCGACAACTTAGCCTGGAGGGCAGAAAGGCATCCTCCGCTCGAAAGCGAACCGAGTGCAGGATCTATATTCAAGAAAATTGACGGCATTGGAGCCGGTAGGTTGATCGACGACGCGGGGTTGAAAGGCGAGCGTATTGGAGATATTGAAATTACCCAGCGGCATGCCAATATCATGATTAATCGTGGAGCGGGCCGAGCATCGGATGTATTGGCTATGATAGATCGGGTGAAACAAGCCGTCAAAGCACACTCGGGCTACAGTTTAGAAACTGAAATAGCCTTTGTGGGCGAGTTCTAACATAAACGTCTGAGG
>CALEEY010000252.1 GCA_937877085.1 uncultured Bacteroidota bacterium | reverse complement strand
ATTGAGAATCATCTCATTTTCGAGAGGGTCTCCCGTGGCGTCGTGGCCACCGGGAGTGTGCTCGACCCACGAATGCTTGCTTTCGAGCCGTCTGTACAGCGCTTCGTTGTGGCGGGGCCAAAACTTGAGCGTTTCAGAAAAATTGGTGTCGTTAATAATGCTCATGGGCTAAACTTCGTCCTCCGATTCAACTTCTTCATAACTCCAGGGGGTTTTTGACCCATGAGCTGCCGGGAATGGATCCTGCGTCAATTCGCCGGTCGGTACCTGCGGCGGCAGTGCCATCGAACCTGGAACACCCAATAATGGAAATTCCTTTCTTAATGGATGATATTCAAAATCTTCTGGCATATACATCCTGCGTAGATCGGGATGTCCTTCAAATCGAAGCCCGAACATATCCCAAGCCTCTCGTTCATTCCAGTTGGCCGCTGGATATAAATCGCACAAGGTTGGGGCGGTCATACTTTCTTCGTCCACCCGAACGATCACTCTAACGCGTTTACCCTTGGTCATATTGACTAGGTTATAAAACACCTCATACCGGTCATCTTCGGTAAAACGATCCGCTCCTCCTAAATCGGCCAGATACGTGAAGCCTTGGTCTTCCTTTAGCCAGGTGCAAATTTCAATCAGCGAATCCAGAGCAACTCTAGCTGTTCGTTCTCCCGCATACAGAATGCGTTCCAGCAATGCAGAACCAAATTTGGCGGACATCGCATCCAACACGTCGTCTACCTCTGTGGTAGCTTTCGCATGCGGGTTATTCAGAACCGCGGTTTCTGCTTCCTGAGGTACGAACTCAAAAGGCAGCGTCTTAGGTGCTTTAGGTCCATTAGTCAACTTTTCAGACATAATCTATTTTTCCTTATCGCTGCGTATAGAGTCCAACGGGGGAGATCACATTTTCACCGTCTGGTGTCACAATGGTTGGCCTGTTAGCGGCAACATTTGGCATGTCGCGTCCAAAAATACCATCCTGTTCAACAGAGTACTGGTTTCTGATTTTCTCTTGAATGTCCATCAAGGCATGAATCACGGCTTCTGGACGAGGAGGGCAACCTGGGATGTAGACGTCAACGGGCAGGAAGTTGTCGCATCCTTGCACTACGCCGTAACAGCGATGCATTCCACCCGAAGATGCACACGCGCCCATCGAAATGCACCATTTCGGATCGGCCATCTGATCCCAAACCCGGCGGATAGTGTGAGCCATCTTGTAGCTTACCCACCCGGCCACAATCATTAGGTCCGCTTGACGCGGTGAAAACCGCATCGCTTCGCTCCCGAATCGAGCCACATCGTACTTAGGCGCAGCAAATGCCATCATTTCGATAGCACAGCAGGCCAAGCCCATAGGCATCGGCATCAGCGAGTTAGAGCGTGCCCAATTCACTACGGCATCTACTCTTGTTGTCAAAAATCCTTCTTGAAGGGGAATTTCTTGTCCCATTGGGGGCTAGTCGGGTTTGGTTAATCTCTGAACGAAAGGCAATAGATGCTAGTCAAATTCCAATCCGCCTTTTTTGATATCGTACAAGAGTCCGATGGCGAGTATGATTACAAACAAAACAACTACCGACATCACACCCATTCCTACGCCCGCGTCCAGAAATTCAGAATAACTGACCGCCCAAGGGTAAAGGAAGACCACTTCCACATCGAAAACGATGAAAATCATCGCAACGAGGTAAAATTTGACCGAATACCTGTCTCTGGCCGAACCGATGGGGTCCATACCACTTTCGTAGGAGGTCATTTTGATTGTATTGGCGCGCTTGGGTCCAATAAGCGCTGCGGCTTTAAGCAGCGTGAAGGACAAGCCAATGGCAATCAGAAGCTGGATAAATAAGGGTGTAAAATCGGAAAGCATGAATG
This sequence comes from uncultured Bacteroidota bacterium, assembly GCA_937877085.1. Taxonomy (GTDB): domain Bacteria; phylum Bacteroidota; class Rhodothermia; order Rhodothermales; family UBA10348; genus UBA10348. The sequence goes on along the minus strand of CALEEY010000252.1, from coordinate 20,454 downwards.
CTCGTTTGTTTGTATCCCGGAGAAAATCTTGAGGCTCAAAAGACTCGAGTCGAACGGGCCCGTTTAGAAGCAAGACTTCAGCACCTCGAAGCTACCGAATCACCCTGTCCTAGTCAACGGAATTAAGCCCTTCGTTTAGTCAATTAGCGATGAGTTCTAAAAACTTTTGCACGATTTCGGGCAAAAGTAGGAGATACCCAAAAAAGTGGGGGGCCGCGCGCCGCGCGGCCCCCCACCCAAGGTATCAAAAAAACCTATCTGACTTACATGTCGTATGTGATTCGAGCAATGGCCATCCGACCCATTTGTGGGGCGCCCACAAATTCGCGGTGGAAATTATCCGTCACGTTGGAAACTCCTACGTCTATGCGCAGGCCTGATGTGAATTGCTGAAGATCAAATCCAACACCTAGGTCAAATAGCATGTAGCTCGGAACGTCTCCTACGTAAGGTCCTGAAAGCACCGGGAAGCCGTCGGTGTAGCGACCAGCCGCATTAACAGACAATCCGTTTTCGAATTTGTACTTGAATCCGGCAGTTCCTTTCAGGGAAGGTGAGTTTAGCGCAACTTCGAGGCCCGTACCAGGAGAGCCTGTTTCGGTGTCGTCAAAATAGTCATCGCTAACTATAGAGAGGTTTCCAAACACACTCAGGCTGTTGCTAGCTTGGTATTGTACCCCGATGTCGGAGCCGTAGAAATTGATCTTACCGAAGTTCCGGTAGGTGAGCATGATTTCAGGAACGGTTCCTACGCCGCCGTTGTTTTCGATTGGCTGGACAATAGCTACCGGAGTACTGGCAGATGGTAAACCACTTCCTGCAAGCTGCACAATTAATCCTGCGGCTGCCGCAGCACTGACCCCAAATAAGCCCAGGGTTCCATTGAGTTGGGCATTACCGGCTATCCCAGCGGTCAATGCGGTGCGGAGGTCATTCGCGAGGTTCGGAACAATAACGAATGGCGTTTCGGTCAAAAGCGGCCCAATGAAGTTTTTCTTCTGAGTGTAATAAACGTCTACCGTGACCAGCAGTTTTTCGTTAACAATACCTTTGTATCCAACTTCATACGAGTTGGTTATCGACTGTTTCAACGGAGATACATCTTGCAAATCCCGTACGGAAAGCGGATCGACTGTTCCGGCTGAGGTATTCAATTTAGCCAAGATACCTGGGGAGAATCCCTGCACATTGGTCCCAGCAGATGGAGACAACAATGCCTTCAACGCGCCTGCTTGAGCGGCAGTCACCGGAATCCCCGCGCCATTCAATACAGCCGCAAGGTTGGCGTTTGGAATGGCCGCCAAACCTGCGTAAACCGCTGCGTAAGTAGAACCTAGTGGCAATCCAATGGGCTGAGGAGCACCAATGGCCGCTGGATTAAGGCTAGAAGCTACTAAATCGGTTCCTGCAAACGCGGCATAAGATGCATCCCGTTGCCATGTATAACCGTCAGCAGCTCCTCGTCCACGAATCAAGATCGATGTATTTGGAATTTGACCAGCTACAATGTTCAAGAAGTTGGAGTTGGTACCGGGAGATGAAAATGCTCGGTTAAACGTAGCGCGGAAAGAACTCGTGCTGCTCGCCTTGTAAACCAACGCTAGACGAGGCGATACTTGAAACCCGTCTGTGATGCTATTGTAGTCCGCGCGCAGAGCCGCGGTGACGTCAATTTTTGGGTTTACTTTGGTCGTGGACTGCACGTATGCCCCATACTCGTCAATTCCTTCATCGGTCTGAATAGTGCCTTCAGTGTCCGGACGAATGGATTCAAAGTCTGCACCTACCACGATCGACTGTTTACCTTCAGCCAAAGACATTTCATACTGGACCTGTCCAACCAACTGAGTACTGAAGTCAGTAACAGGAAACGCACCGTAAACAAATGAATCGCCAGCGTCGTTTTTATTTAGGTAAACCTGGGCAAAAAACTTATCCATTTTCAAGCGTAGTTGGTAGTACGTATAACCGTAGTCGTCCGCTTGAACTGTTCCGACACCAGAAAGAATCGTAGACACAAGGTTGGCATAACCAGCGTTAGCTGAAAGCGACCCCGTGTCACTAAACCGGTATTCCAACGCCCCATTCAGGTTTTTCTTTTCATAGTCGGTATTTCTAACGCCATCTGAAGAAATCTGGCGGGCATCGTCCGGATCATTCGGGTCCAACGCCCAGTCGTCTGCTTGGGAAAACGTACCAGTTATTTTATAGCCAAGTTTTCCGCTGGGGCCAAAAACTCCAGCATGCCGAAAGTCGACACCAAACAAGGATTGTTCTCCGCCCGATACAGAAACCGTAGTACCCGGATGGGAAAACGGATCTTTTGTGACGAAATGAACAACGCCTGCATCCACTCCAGCGCCATAAAGCGCTGAACCAGGACCACGAACCACTTCGACACGGTCAATGTCATTACCGATATTTCCCATGATCGAGTAAATATTGGCAGCCAAGGACGGAACCGCGGCTTGGCGATAATCGGTCATCACATACGCGGCACCCGAAAACGCATTATTGAACCCTCTTAATACGAGTTCTTGGCGGTCAACGCCGGTCTGGGCCATGTCGACGCCCGGCGTCGTACGAAGCGCTTCCACAGAGTTTGCCGCAACGTGGGCACCTACTTCTTCGCCACTCAGAACCGAAATGGAAGCAGGCGCTTCCAATACTTTTTCTTCTCGTCTGGAAGCGGCTATGATAACCGTGTTCAATTCAATACCCGACTGACTCAGGGCGCAATCGACGGTATTTTTACCGCCAGCAGCAACCGTGACTTCCGATTCGCAATCTTGAAACCCGACAAATCGGGCGCGAATGGAGTAAGAACCAGCAGGTACGGTAAAACTATATTTACCATCAAGGTCGGATGCGGCCCCGCCTTTAATGGATCCAGACGCATCAAGCGCAACGACGTTGGCGCCTGAGAGCGCGGAGCCGTCCTCTAAAATAGTGATCGTTCCGGAAACCGTGCCCGACTGAGCCAATGCACTGTTCGAACCAAAAATGGTTAGAAGCAGAGCAGGGATAAGAATCAAGCGCTTTAACAATGTTGACATGGGCTTTTCTCCAGTCTATTAATAAACGTAGTGTACAGTCTGGTCTATTTGACCAGATTCTAGCTCTAAGTATTTTCCGAAGGTACTGAATCGTTTACAATTCATAAACACCAACCACCTTCATTTAAGGCAATATTTCTGAAGTGCTAATTACGTTACTTTTAAAGTTAAAAACATAATGCCACCAAGAATTAAGCATTCCTTCCGAAGATAGTTCATTGGAATGGGGCAAATGTCGAAACCACCATTTCATATAATTCAGTTGGTAATTCGGTCCACCCCAGGTTTCTGCGTTGACCGAATCTTGGGCGGTGCCAATTTCTGGATAGGTCATCCATCCCTCGGCATTAGAAAGAACCATTGAAGGATTGGAATAGTCGTAATCCGACGTTCCATTGGCCGGATAGTGACAGGAGCCTATTGCGGAAATACCATTCGACTGATGTGCATTGGCTGCAAAACGTGCCCAGTCCGTCGATAAATCGGTCGTATCCCACCCTCCAGATACTTTTTCCATGGTAGCTTCCGTTCGGTGGCAGAGATTATGCAGCATTTCCGCAAGTCCCCGTTCATAGGAAAATCCCATAATCACAAACGGTTCTGAAGTGCCTACTTCTGGAAAAACGCCTCCGTTAATATAAAAGGCCCCCGGTCCAGCCATAGACGATTCCCAGAAACCCATATACGGCGCGCCGAAAATCCAAAGCTCATCGAACGTATCCTGGTCGATCCCTTGGGCGATGTCGTAGTCTTCGACCATTCGTAGGTAGTCGATCCCATCTGGTTGATGACACGTACTTCGATCATTCCAACAAGCCTGGAACTCACGGAGTGAATATTCAAATCCGTCCGTTTTAATGGGAAAGGCGTCCACATCCCTCCAAGAGACGATATGTATGGCGACTTGTCCGTGACTGATATCGTTGATGCTAGCTACATATTCGTCAGCCAAAGCCGTAGGACTGGCCCAATTCAAGTGTTGATGGAGGGTTGAATCGCCAACAACGGGATCAAAATTGAGGACGGCCACCCGAACGGTAATTGGCGCCGGTGGGGTTGGAGACGAAGTGCAGCCAACCGCAACAACACCTAAAAGACTCAAAATTAAGCGGGTCCTATTCACCATGTACCTCACTATTTGTCGTGTCTGAGGGCTTTTCCCGGCCGATTGCCGACCATATTGGCGTCTCTCAGCACAGGGACTCCCGCAACCCAAACATCATAGACGCCTGTGGCATAATGATGTGGGTCCCCGAACTGAGCTTGATCTTGGATAGTCAACGGATCAAAAACGGTCAAATCGGCGACCAATCCGACAGCTATTTTCCCACGGTCATCAAGGTTTAACTGAGCCGCTGGCAACGAGGTCATTTTATAAATGGCTTGTTCCAAAGTCAAAACCGCCTTTTCACGTACGTAATAGGCCAATACCCGCGCGAATGCTCCATAGCTACGGGGATGCGGAACGCCCTCGTTCATGGCAGGGATGCCTCCGTCGGAGGAAATACTCGTTCGGGAATGAAGCATAATTGTTTCGACATCGTCAGGAGACATGGAATGGAACACGCCTGAGCAACTCCCAGCAGAAACAAGTTCGATCGCCACATCGGCGGCACCTGGGACCGTAACAGCCAATCCTCGGTCTTTCAAGATGTCCGCTAGGCTTTTGCCATTGAATGAAGCATCAAAATCGCAACGAGCCGCAACAATCGTGGCCGGATCGCCGCCGCGTTCGACATTTATGTGTTGGATAACCTCTGCGCGAATCTGTTTTCGGGTTTGGGGGTCGCCAAGCCGGCCAACCAAGGCATCGAATCCTCCGTCTTTGGCCCACGTCGGAAATAAAATGGTTAATCCGGTGCTCGAGGCCGTGTACGGATATTGATCGCTTGCCGCATCGACTCCGTCTGCAGCAGCCTCATCCAGTAGTGCCAGGGAAGCTGCAGCGCCACCCCATCGGCTTTTGCCAATCAATTTATGGTGGGTGACCTGAACGCGCGCGCCGGCTCCTCGGCCCACTTCCAAAACTTCGTCTACGCTCTCCAAAAGCCGGCCACCCTCGTCTCGTATATGACTGATGTATAGCCCATTCTTGGCTGCAACCGGTCTCGCCAATTCAACCAGTTCAGAAACATCGGCAAACGCACCGGGAGTGTATTCAAGACCTGAGGAAAGCCCAAACGATCCATCGTTCATAGCCGTTTCTACCAACTGGGTCATTTGGTTCATTTGTTCGGCTGTTACCGGAACGTTTTCTTCACCGACCACTTCAGAACGGATGGTGCCATGACCAATAAACAAACCAATGTTGATGGCCGCCGGGTGGACGTCAAGCGAATCCAAAAACGAACCGACGTCGAGCGGGGAGGAACCATCTTGACCGCCCATGGCCGTCGTAACACCTTGGCGTACATAGCTTTCCGCGTCAGGACGTTGCGCTATATCGCTGCTGGCGAAACTGCCAGAAGTAGCATGGCTGTGGATATCGATAAAACCGGGAGCGACAATTAAACCGGTAGCATTGACGCGTTCGACCGCCGATTTCTGACTCAAGTCTCCGATTTCGGCGATCAGTCCATCTTTTACGCCAATATCGGCGTCAAACCGATCTTTTCCTGACCCATCTACCACCGTGCCATGCTCAATGATTAGATCAAAATCAGGGCTACTACAACCCGCCAGAATCAAGCAAAACAACAATATTTTTTTCATAATCATCGGTTCAGTTTTCTCCCCTCAACACTGCGCGGCCAGGGAACGCCCCCGTATGAACACCATCTTTGAAGACTTGAACGCCGTTCACAAAAACGTGAGACATTCCGGTTGAGAGTTGATGAGGTTCTTGAAATGTGGCATGGTCCTGTATGGTAGCAGGATCGAATATGGCTATATCAGCATAATGTCCAACCTGAAGGCGACCGCGTCGGGATAGCTTAAGGTTGTCGGCGGGCAGTGCCGTCAATTTGCGAATCGCCTCTTGAAGCGAAATAACCCTGTCGTCTCGGACGTATTTGGCCAGTAGCCTCGAAAAGGTGCCATAGGCTCTTGGATGCGGGTTATTTTTTAGATTTTCGCCCTCTGGAGCCATGGATTCAGCGTCAGAACTAAATGAAACCCAAGGCAAAGCGATCTGCTTTTTGACGTTTTCTTCGGACATCAAAAAATACACAGTGCCCACACGGGTGGAATCGGAGATCACGAGGTCAATAGCAACGTCTTCTGGCGTGGTGCCTCTCTCGATGGCTAATTCTGCCAAGGTCTTTCCTATTAAGTATCGAAGGGAATCTTGCTCAAAACCAACCACCATGACGCCTTCGGGACCGGCTCCCAATCCTAAATTTTCCCATTCGTTGGTCGGCGTCCTCATTTCGACCAACACCTTGGCGCGAATCTCAGGATCCATTAATCGAGCACGCCACTCCGCAAATCCTCCTTCTTGTACCCACGGTGGCATGTGGGCATCCAATCCCGTAGCTCCAGCTATGTAGGTATACATATCTGCCGTTATCTCTTGGCCTTCGCTCCGAGCCTGTTCAACCCTAGCGATCGCTTGATCCATTTTGGGCCAGTTGGATTCTCCTCCGGCTTTCAGGTGGTACACTTCGGCACGGACCCCTGCTTCCCTAGAAATGGTGATGAGCTCTTCAAGGGCCTCCAAAAGCCGGTTTCCCTCCGAACGCATATGCGAAATGTACATGCCATCGTATTCGGCCACCACCTTGGCTAATTCAATCAACTCTTCCGTATTTGCATAAAAAGCGGGTGCATAGATCAAGGAGGAACCCAGCCCCATGGCGCCTTCTTCCATCGCTTGTCGCACCAGGGCCTTCATGCGGTCCAACTCGTCGGCCGTTGGAGGGCGATCATCGTACCCTACTTCATGAATGCGGACGGTGGTAGCCCCTACAAAAGAAGCGACATTAGTCGAAATACCGCCTTTTTCGAGTGTATCAAGGTATTCTCGAAGCGTAGTCCACGTGGGAGCATCGACTTCGAAGGTACCTTCTTTCTTCATCGCTTCGCTGAGTGGGCCCTCTGACCATCCTTCACCGAATACTTCGAGTGTGACACCTTGAGAAATATCACCCAAAGATCGTCCATCCTTGACCAAGTTTCCTGTGGCCCAACTGAGCATGTTGATGAAACCTGGGGTTACTGCCAAGCCGGTTGCATCGACCGTTTGCGTGGCCGAAGATTCAGAAAGGTCCCCGATAAAAGCTATGGAGTCCCCCCGAATGCCCACGTCTGCCAGCCATGGGTCGTTTCCGCTCCCATCGTACATGGTGCCACCCGAGATGATGACGTCGTAGTCAGGAGAGGAGCATCCAACAAAAAATAACAATCCGGCAAAAATCAACGTAGAGAGCGTGCGCATAAAAATATCCCAGATGAGTGGTTGGGCCCAGTATAATCAAAAAAAAGGCCCGGTCCGCAAATGCGAACCGAGCCCTAAAAGAAAGAGCTGAGAGGGAGGGTCAGCTGTTTTCCAAAGATTAATTAACGAAGGAATACATTTTAGTGCAATAGGTCGATTCGTCATCAGAAAAATAATCCCTTTAAACGCTTCAAAAAGCCTCATTTAGCTTTTCGGTTGACCAAGGTTGCGTGGGATTGGTCTGTACATAGCATCAATATCTCGCTGATATTGACGTGCGCCGGACGCGTGGCACACCACACCACCGCATCTGCTACGTCATCGGGGGTAAGGGGTGTCATGTTGGCATAAACAGCTCCCGCGCGTTCGGTATCGCCATCGAATCGAACAATGGAGAATTCCGTTTCAACCAGGCCCGGATCGACGGATGAGACCCGAACGTTGGTCCCGTGCATATCCATTTTTAATCCTTCGTTGAAAGCCTTTACGGCGTGCTTACTCGCGCAATAGACCGTTCCACCAGGGTAAACCCAATGGCCAGCGGCCGAACCAATTTGGATGATATGTCCTTCGTCGCGAGCAACCATTCCCGGTGCGATGGCGCTGGTAACATGAATAACTCCTTTTACATTCGTCTCAAGCATACCTTCTAGGTGTTCAATCTTGGTAGCGTACCCTTTATCGAGGCCGAGGGCCTTTCCAGCGTTGTTAACCAAAACACGAATCGTAGACCACTCTTGTGGTAGGCTGGCAACAGCGTCGAAAACTGCTGTTCGATTGGTTACGTCCAGCTGAAGGGCAAGGGCTTTTACCCCAAAGTCAGCCCGTATTTCCGCGGCTACTTTCTCGACTCGATCCAAACCGCGGGCTGTTAGGATGACGTGGGCTCCTAATTGAGCAAAAGAACGGGCACAGGAGCGCCCAATGCCTGAAGATGCTCCTGTTATGAACACGATTTGATTTGCGAGGTTTAACATTCGGAAACGATGTAAGAGTTAAAAAGTCGGAAGGAGTCAGCAACGGGCAAAGTAAGGAGTCAGGCGGTAAAGCAGGTAATCAGAAATTATATGTTGCGATCGAAATATATGGTTGACCAAAAGTTTTACATGAATAGCCGGTTTAAGCATCTCTTCTGCGCGGTGATACTGGCCGTTTTTGCGGCCACGCCTTCGTGGGCCTTTCAGGACGAAAAAGGGGAATCGGATGCTACTTCCGTGGCGCCCAAAAATCAACATCAAGGCCCCATATCGTGCCAGGATGGATTCGCAGGGGCGTTTTCGTGTCAAAATGTCCACTTGGTAAGTTTTTTATCCTTGTCTGAACTTGGAGCTCCGACCGGAATCGGTTTAAATGATGCTTGGGGTTGGAAAGACCCGGATACCAACAAAAAATATGCGTTGATAGGTCGAGAGGACGGTGTGGCTTTTGTTGATGTTTCGAACCCAGAGACCCCCATTTACGTCGGTGAGCTACTCAGAACAAAGAATACACCACCTACGGTTTGGAGAGATATAAAAGTAGATGGGTATTTTGCTTTCGTCGTGGCCGATGGAACGGGTTCCAACGCACGGCATGGAATGCAGGTTTTTGATTTGAGGAAACTTCGGAGTTTCTCGGGCGCACCAATCACCTTTGACACCGATGCGCTGTACGATAATTTTTCGATGGCACATAACATTGCCATAGATGAAGAGACTCATCGGGCGTTTATCGTAGGGGCACGAGGTGCCGGCGAAGCCTGTAATGGCGGACTTCACATGGTCGATATTTCGGCCCCTGTGCAATCAACGTTCTTGGGGTGCTTTGCAGATCCCAGTACGGGAAGATCCGGGTCTGGGTACATACACGACACCCAATGCGTGGTATATCGAGGACCCGATACGACAAAAACGGGAAGGGAAATTTGCTTCAGTTCAAACGAAACGGCCATATCGATTGTGGATGTGACCAATCCGAACACCCCCAACAACCTATCGACCGGAAGGTATCCAAATGCGGCTTACGTGCACCAGGGATGGTTGACGGAAGACCAACGATACTTTGTTCAGAACGATGAACTAGACGAATCGGCTTTCGGCCGAAATACCCGGACCATGATTTGGGACGTAAGTGTCCTTCGTGAGCCGGAATTGCTCACCGTCTTTGAATCGGACGTGCAATCGATCGATCACAATTTGTATATCCGAAACGGATTGGCTTACCAGGCCAACTATTCAAGCGGCTTGAGAATTCTGGATGTTCGAACCCCGGAAAACCCTGCCATTTTAGGTTGGTTTGACACCACGCCCGAGATCAATACGGTATCTTTTAATGGAGCGTGGACCGCTTACCCGTATCTGGATGAGGATATCGTGATTGTAACAAGCCGCAAAGAAGGAGTTTTTATCGTGAAACCGGCCAGTATTGTCGGCACCCGGTTTGAATCGACCCATTTTAGTGCAGACCAAGGCAACGCAACGTTTCAGTGGACCATGGGCACGGAACACCACGTGACTAGATATGACATTGAAAAACGTTTGGAGGATGGCTCTTACGAGGCTATTACTTCCGTTGAAGCGCTTGAGGGGGTTGGCACCAACCGATCCTACCAAACAACGCTTTCAATTGATGAAGGGGTCTATCACTTCAGAATATCGGCCCGTTCTACCGATGGAGGGGTCGTTTCAAGCGAAGATCAGGTCGTTGTTTTCTTGGAAGGAAAATATTTACTGGATGCACCTTACCCCAACCCGGTTTCCACGACTGCATATTCAAGTATTGCGGTGGAGGCTTCCCAGAGAGTGATCATCGACCTATTTGATCTTGGGGGAAGAAGGGTTCAACAGGTTTTTCACGACCTTGTTGAGCAGGGGACCCAGGTATCATTTACGTTTGATGTCACCAACCTTTCCGGCGGAGTTTATGTGCTCCGGGTGGAGGGTGAAACGTTCACCACTTCGTCTGAAGTAGTGGTCGTTCGATAATTTCCGCTCCATAGCATTTGAGCGACTCCTCAGCCCCATTTTGATTGAAAATTACGTACTCTACTTCAGGTCAACTTTTGGTATCTGGGGAAAGCATGCTCGCATTTATTAGGAATCGTTCGTTCTGGTTGTACGCCATCTGCTGGTGTGCGACCGTCGGAATATTCTCGGGTTGCGAATTGTTAGGTGATGACCCGACTCCGGGTATTGGAGACGTGGCAGATATCAAGTATGAGCAGCACATTCAGTCCATTTTTGACAACAGATGTGTTGCCTGCCACGGGGCTTCTTCCCCACGAGCTGGTTTGAGACTAGACGGGTGGACTTATTTAATTCAGGGATCTGATTTCGGAGAAGCCATCGTTCCGTTTTCGGCCCACGACAGTCGCTTAATCAAACTCATCGATCCCGCCGGTTCGATCGGACATCCCCAAGATCTCGGACAGGAAAAGCTTTCGGAGGATGAAATCGGACTTTTAAAGAGATGGGTTGATGAGGGGGCCGTAGGGCCTCTCGGGGCGTCGCCGTTTGCTAGCTCGCTGAATCTGTTGTACATCGCCCACGATTCTGAGCCCATTATTTCCATCGTTGACACCGATGCTCAAGTGGTGGTTCGGCGCGTACATCTGGAAGACTATGGCTTCTCGGAAAATGCGCGTGCCAACCACATCGCAGTAGAGCCCGACGGCTCGTTTTGGTATGCTTCCATCGGAAGCACCCGGTCATCGGATGTTCAGGGAGTGGTCAAATTCAATCGCCAAAATGTGATGATCGGCCAGTTTTTGACGCCGAATCCAGGATTGATAGCGCTTCATCCGAACCAAAATGTGCTGTACGTTAGCCGCACCTTACTTGCCTCCGAACCCCGAAGTTTGCTCGAAATACGCCGTTCGGATATGTTAGCATTAGAAATACCAACGACGTTTGCCGGTGTGCACGCTCTCGCAATTCGTCCTTTTGGCGATTATCTATTTTCGTCCAGCGTAGACGTGGATCAGATGGTTATCGTCGACTTGTCGAACCTAAACGTGTTCTTTTTTGATATTGGGGGCGTAAAACACGGATTTGGGCAGTTTGCAATTGCCCCCAATGGAAATCGGATGTGGGGGACTGGCATGGAAAGCAATACCGTAACGCTTTTCGACATTTCCAATCCTTTTAGCGTGGTGCAGCGCCAATCGCTGAATGTGGGAGGGAGTCCTTTGGATCTAACCTACCTACCGGATGCGTCCAAAGTATACGTGAGCGTTCCCAATGCGAACAAGATAACCGTGTTAAACGCGTATTTGGATATAGTGGAAAGGGATATTAAGCACGCCGGAATCTCGGGACCGGTAGGACTAGCTACGAGTTCGGATGGTAAGTATGTGTTCGTGGCCAATCGGAATTCGACTGGAAGTTATCAGGCCCGTCGCCCTTTTCCGGGTGAAGGGTTCCCCGGAACCCTGGTGGTTATCGACACGGCCACCGATACGGTCGTAAAGGTCATTGAAATTGGATCTGGAGCCGCGATGATGGGGTCCCGAGTGGTCGTGCCGACTTTCTCCCAGTAGTCTCCGAGATGCTTTCGACCATTATCCCGGTTCGCCCTAGACTTCCAGCCGGGTGCCCATTCTTGGGATCAATCCGAGGCTGACCGCCTCCCGCAGGCCCAACGCGCCACTGACCGCCCCGCGCAGGCCCAACGCGCTACCTAAGATTCAATCTTCGTGCGCTTGGACTTGAGTTCTAAAACGGTCATTCCGACTGAAATGAGCAGCCCGAGAGCACCTAATGCTAAAATCGGACCCAATCCTTGCGTCGAATCGGGTAGTTGAAGAGATCGGTCGGCCGCCAACCAAGGCCACAGCGCCCGAAGCGATCCTATCATCAATCCAACTAAGGCCGCCATGGTGGCGTCGTGTGCTCTGGCCAATAGGGCCTTCAGGACAATTGCAAAGCTACCGAGTCCAACTCCCGCTCCAAGTGCAAAAACGAGCACTACAGGGAGATTCCTCGCGTCGATGGCCGCAAATATGGGCTCATACATGCCAATAACTAACAAAACGAACGCACCGCTAACACCGGGAAGAATCATGGCGCAAATGGCCAGCGCGGCCGCGAAAAAAACGGCAACTAAACTGGGGTCAGAAATTTCGGTGTGGGGGAGACCAACGATCCAAAACGATAAAGCCGTCGCCACCACCAAAATAAATACGTGACTGGCGTGCCGGCTTTTTATTCGGATCCAAGGAATGGGAATGGTGCCTAGGATTAGGCCAAAAAACAGACTCCGGCTATGCTCTGGCCATGAATTTAAGAGATCTGGAATTAATGCTGCACCTGCCAGCGGGGCAACCAAAATACCTGCCCCAAGAACAAACAAAAAACCCCATGGAATTTCCGAAAGAAGTCTTTTTGATTCCGGAAAATCGAGACGCAGCAGGGACAACGAGGCCTTGAATAAATCACTGAGCAGGGAGATGAGCTTCTCGTAAATCCCAAAAATAAGCGCCATGGTTCCGCCACTGACCCCGGGAATTACATTGGCCACTCCAATTGCAATGCCTTGCCCCAGTACGGTAATCCAACGCAGCACTTTACTACCCATTTGGACCTATAAATCCAAGTCCAGCATCCGGCGAATGCGTTGATCCCGATACAACTCGGGATAAGCGTCCGGAAACTCATCAATATGAGCTGGATCTAAGCGGAAAGCCATTTTTAAAGAGCGGATGCTCTCTTCTGGCTGGCCCAGTGCAAAAAGTGCTTTGGCCTGATGGAAGTAAGTCTGGGCACAGTCCGGTTTTAACGAAAGTGCCGTTCGGTAGGCTTCTAACGCATCTTCATGCTGATCGGCTTCAAACAACGTTTCAGCAAAATCCATCCACGCATCCCGGTTGTTCGGGGCCAGTTTGACTACGGTGCGATACGCATTAATCGCCTCTGGCAATCGATTCAGATTATACGCACAATCGGCTTTCGCGTGCCAAAAATCGGCGGTTTCAGGGCTCAGTACCACCGCGCGGTTAAAATAAGTTAGGGCTTCTTCAAAACGCTCCATAGCGTCGTAGCAACATCCTAAGCCGTACCAGGCCTCAGAATATTGATCATCCACTTCAATGGCTTTTTCAAAGTAGTGGATCGAGCTCTCATAGAGCTTCAACTCTTCGAAAGCTAGTGCGATGTTGTAACAAGTAGCAGCGTCTTCGCCTTCAATTTCCAGTACCCGCTTGTAGCTGGATATCGCGCCCTTCAATTCGCCTAGGTTGGCCAGTGCATTTCCACGGTTGTAATGGGCCGACGCAAAATCATCAGAAATAACAATGGCCATGTCATAGGACTCAACCGATTCGCGATAGCGCTCCACTCGGTTAAGCACGATTCCTCTGTTGTACCACGCGTCGTGGGAATAGGGATCGATGTCCAAATGACGGTCGTAGCTCTTAATACTTTCTTCCTCTTTTCCAACCCGGTCGTAACAGAAACCCAATTCATACCAAACTTCAGGATGTTCTGGATTTTGCTCGGTGCAGTGTTCAAAAACAGCAATAGCTTCCGAAATTCGATTCAGTCGTTCGAGAGTGACCCCATTGTTAAACAACGCTTCGTCGTTATTGGGGTCGAGACTGAGTGCATCTGAATAAGCCTGAAGAGCTTTTTCGGGTTCATCCAATGAATCCAACGTAATACCCCGGTTAACAAGGGATTCAATGTCGGTAGGATTCATTTTTAGGGCGCGGTCATACGAATCAAGCGCTTCGTGATGACGGCCCAGGTTGTTAAGCAAAATACCGCGGCGCATCCACCCATCCGAAGAATAGGGGTGGATTTCTAGCGATCTGTCCACTACACGCAGTGACTCTTCGAAGCGACCAGCTTCAAAGTAGTATGATGCGATTTCTTCGAGTGTGTCCGAGTCGAAATAGGATCCCGAACCGCCTTGCTCAAAGTTGGCCGCCATATCTTCTAGGCGACTATCGTCTTTAAAGTCTTCGAAGTCGTCGAATCCGAAGTTGAACATGCTCTTACCGGAAGGTGAGTCGTTCTAAAAAAAACGCAAAGGCTGGAATTGGCGTCGTTAGACCCTTCTAAGCTGACTCGATTAAAAGGTTCGTTGGGACAACGCATAATATGCGCATACTTTACGAAAATCAAGCAATACTCTGTCGAGTATCACAGAGATTCACTGTACAATAACGATTAAAATGTCGATTATCGTGTAGTGCCTACGTGAAAAGGTTTGAAACCATTATAAAAGAACATGATCATTAGTTTTGAAGGAATTGACGGGTCAGGAAAAAGTACCCAAGCCCAGCGATTAATGGCTCGGCTCTCCCGACTGGAAAAGGAGATCATGTATGTACGTGAACCCGGTGGAACCGTGGTTTCCGAGCGAATCAGGGACCTTTTGTTGGATCCGGGCTTGACTATTTTTCCTTTTGCCGAAATGTTATTGTTTTCGGCCGCGCGCGCTCAACTGGTTCAGGAAAAAATCAAACCGTTTCACGCGCGCGGAGGGATCGTCGTTTGCGATCGCTTTTTTGATTCGACCGTGGCCTATCAGGGCGGTGGCCGGGCCGTTGCCGACACGGATTGGCTCGAGGAGTTTCAACGGACCGTTACGGCCGGCGTATGGCCGGACAAAACGGTTCTTGTAGACGTAACGGTCGATGTCGCCTCTCAGCGCCTGGCTTCCCGGTTTGGCGACCACCAAACCGCAGATCGCATGGAGCAGGCGGGGCCGGAATTTTTTGAACGCGTCCGAAGTACGTACCTGCGTCTAGCCGAACAAGACCCCACGCGCTATTTGGTCGTGGACGGTTCACAATCCGAAGATGCAGTCGAAGCCCAAATTTGGGATGATTTTTCTACTCTCTTGTAAGTCTACCCGTTAGGAACAGCGATAGGATCGTGTGGTAGACTATTTTTTCATCGACAAAAGCGAAATGGCCCGACTCTCAACAGACCAAATTGAAATCGTCCGAGGACGCTTCAACGATTACTTGCGGCAGCAGAATTTGCGCCAGACCACTGAACGCTCTGCCATTTTCGAGTCCGTTTACGAAACCGACGATCATTTTGACGCCGACGAGATGTATTTACGTTTGCGTGAAAAGGGAGTAGGCGTTAGTCGTGCAACCGTTTACAACACGTTGGAGCTGTTGGTTGGATGCAACTTGGTCGTTCGGCATCAGTTTGGAAACAAGCAGGCCAAATTCGAACGATCCTTCCGGTATTGGCAGCACGACCATCTCATTTGCATGGATTGTAACAAGTTGTTTGAATTTTGTGATCCTCGTATTCAGAGTATTCGTGACATGGTTACTGAAATATTTGAATTTGAAATCAGCCATCACTCACTCAACATGTACGGTCACTGCAAAAAAGCCGTTTGCCCGGATCGGCCCATCTCTAATTAGGTGATAATTTGACTCGCGTGTAGTACATTTTGTTGGCAATTTGTTTATTTAGTACTCAAGTTTTACTCGTACCTTAGGTGGTACATTGCTCATTCAAAAGCCACGTTAACGCTTTCTATTTGAGAAAGAGCCTAATCATAGCCTTTTTGATGATCCTTTCCGGAGCAACTATGTTCTCTGGCCGGGTTCGAATCGTTTCCTTCTCGCTTCAAGCAGAGGGTCGTGATTTTGTAATATCGTGGCAGTCTGAGGTTGAAGAGGATGTTCGTCAGTTTGAAATAATGCGCAAAACGCCGTTTTCCAACGACCAATTTGTACGCGTTTTTGAGGCGCCTGCACACGGGGTTAACAAGCCGTATGGTTTCCGAGACTCCCAAGTATTCAAGTCAGGCAGCGACAAAGTAGATTATCAATTGGAAGCGGTATACTCTAACGGAGTACGCGAGATTGTAAAAACCCAGTCGATGAATTACACTACCACAGCAGTTCGGCGAACTTGGGGTAGCTTGAAAGCAATGTTTCAATAAATAGCAGGCCTTGCATTTGTAAGCCCCTGTTGCGGTTGTAAGCTTTTGCCTCGCGGTTGAGGCTTTTTTTGTTTAAACCCGATCTATGACGCTATGCGAACTCGATACATGACTGAAGTGCAAGTAGAGCGAACGCTCGATCGATTGGCGCATGAAATTATTGAACGAAATCGGGGGGTTGAAAAGCTAGTTGTGGTAGGGATCAGGACCACCGGTGCCACGCTTGCGCATCGCCTAACCGACCGCATAAACGGGATTGAAAAATCGAATATTGCTTCGATCGATCTCGATGTAACCCCGTTTAGGGATGATCAACCGTTCCAGCTTTCGGAATCGACGCTACCAGATTTGACCGGAAAGGCAGTCCTGTTAGTCGACGATGTGTTGTTTACGGGGCGAACAGCACGCGCGGCACTGGATGCCGTGGTACGCTCTGGACGACCCGCATCTATTCAGTTACTGGTTCTGATAGACAGAGGCCATAGGGAGTACCCCATACAGCCGGACTATGTTGGACGGGTCATGCCAACGAAACACAAGGAGCGCGTTGAAGTCGATTCTCACGCGTCAGTTGTCGATATTATTGAGTGAGTCCTCTTGGTGTTCTAAGCGGAGACGAATTTCAAATCCCTCCTTGACGCTGGTCCCTGCCGCCGTACCCTGCTCAATTACTTTCTGAATGCCCACAGGACCCGTTGGCTTACCGACCACTACAGACCGCAGATTCAAACTCAACAAGCTCTCCTTTGCCTCTTTGACTGTCATCCCGGTCACATCGGGTACGGTAACTAATTTGTCACCCAATCCAGTTCCATACCAAAGGGTGACGGACGTTCCCGACGGGACATTGGCTCCTGCGCGCGGCGATTGTCGTGTAATCGTATTCGCATGAGGCGAAGGTATCGAATCAGGTAATACCGCATTAATACGAAGCCCGTGGACAGTGATGCGACTTCTTGCCTCCCGGATGGGGAATGATTCCACGTTTGGTACTCTTACCGTAGTGGTGTCCCCAGCATTAATAGTAAGGTAGATGCGTCGTCCGGGCTTGACCAAGGCTTCCGGAGGTGGACTCTGATCAATGACCACGTCCCGCGGAAGATTGGGCTTTCTCAAAATGACCTCTTCGGAGACCAACCCTGATTCTTTCAATAGGGCTGCAGCCTCCTCCATTGGCAAATTCACTACACTTGGTACCGTAACGGACACCCCGTGTCGAGTGAAATTGGGCATAATCCAGGCATTCACAACCATATACACAATACTCATTGCGAGGATCAAAATGCCTAATCCAGCCAATAGATATGGATTAGAAAAATACTCTCGGACTAAGCCCCAGTAATAAGTCAGGTTCTCGCGGTTAAATTTCATGCGGCATTTACGAGGTAAACGTCTCTAAGTTCGAGCGGCTATGCGATGGCCGATCATAGGGGAAGTGGAATCTACCTTCTTGGTATATGTTTTTGGGGTTAACGCAAAACCGCCTGGTACGTTAGCGCATGAAGTTTCGCGTGATCGTCCAGGCCTCCCGCGGGAATAACTTGGGTGAAGTAAACCACAACCATGTTGTATTCGCGGCTAACAAAATAATTGGAGTGATACGCGCCGCCCCAGCTAAATTCGCCTTTTGTGCCAAGCCGTCCGTAATCCCCGACATCGGTAATGAGTTCGAATCCAAGTCCAAACCCAGTTCCGTTGGTTCTATTCAAATGGCCAATATGATCAGATAGCATAGACGTCACAGAGACTGGCGACAATATTTGCTTATCTCCAACCGAACCTTCGTTTAACACCATTTGGAGAAAGCGCGCATAGTCTGCTGCTGTCGAAACAAGGCCTGCTCCGCCAGAAAAACTCTTCATTGGACCCGATCCGTACTCACCTTGGCCAGTCATCGTGCTGGTGTTGGGTGCCCTGTTTAGTTTTCCATTCTCGAAATTGTAGACTACGGCCAGCCGATCCAGTTTTTCAGAAGGAACGTAAAACTGAGTATCCTTCATGCCTAACGGTATAAAAATGCGTTCCCTAAGGAATACGTCCAGTGGCTGGCCCGAAACTTCTTCAATTACGGCGCCCAGGATATCGGTGTTATACCCATACACGAAGGCCTCGCCAGGCTGCCGATCCATAGGGAGAGAGGCCATACGTCGAACGGTTTCCCGGACCGGTTCATCTCGATCTGCAAAATACCATCCCTGAATACCCGCCTCTTGCCATTTGTCCGATGCTGGACCATCGCCATAGCCAACGCCAGCTGTGTGGGTTAGCAGGTCCCGAATAGTGATTTGCCTGCGGGCATCGACCACATCATACCCTCCTTCTTTCGGGACTGCCACAGTCGTTTTTGCGAACTCTGGTAAATACCGGCTTACGGGAAGGTTAATAAAAAGCTTACCGTCTTCCTGCAATAGTAAAATGCCCGCGCTAATGATGGCTTTGCTCTGAGAGGCGATTCGAAATAAATCGGTGGTTTCCATCGGATCCTTGGATTCCATGTCGCGCATTCCATTGGCGCGCTCATAAACAACCTTCCCATTTTTTAGAATGAGCGTAACGGTTCCGGGAAGTTTTCCAGCATCTATAAATTCGTCCAGCGATTGGCTGAGTTTAGCAAGACGTTCGGCGGAAATACCTTCGCGGTCGGGGATCGCTTTTTGAAGTTCCTGTGCACCACTGGGAAATGTTATCCAGCAAAAGAAAAGGAGCGCGAGAAGTCGGAGAAAGTGAACCTGTTTCATAGGTGGGCTTGAGAAAAAAATGATATGTTTGTGCCTGTATATATAAGGTATCAAATATCGACCAAATTTCTCCACCTTGCGGAGATTATATGAAGTGTAACTTTTTTTTGCAAAGCAGGAAACCCACCATACTACCTGTGGTTGGAGGGGGCCGGTCGAAATTTTGGCAGCCCACAAAAGCGGCTAAAAACTCGACCTGTTCTACTCCAGAATGATGGTCAGAAGACGGTTCGATTTTGAAGAGATCAATAAGACTTTTTCAAACTCTTGACTTCACAAAAGAAGTCGCCGTATTATGGCAGTCCGCGCTAAAATTTGAAACGCCACACAGTGGACGCCAGATGGAAGCGAAAGGAGATGTTCTTTGATGTAATTGAATATATAGCGAGTCCTTGTCAATACGCACCAACTAAGGTTGGTGTAAGGAATTGAGTACATGAGCGAACCCATTAAACTTTTCTACAACGGAGAGTTTGATCCTGGCTCAGGACGAACGCTGGCGGCGGGCTTAACACATGCAAGTCGAACGAGAATTCAGAGCTTGCTCTGGAGGAAAGTGGCGCACGGGTGAGTAACGCGTAGGCAACCTACCCCTAGAATTGGAATAACTCCGGGAAACCGAAGCTAATACCGAATAACATTATTTGACCGCATGGTCGAATAATCAAAACTCCGGTGTCTAGGGATGGGCCTGCGTAGGATTAGGTAGTTGGTGGGGTAACGGCCCACCAAGCCGACGATCCTTAGCTGGTCTGAGAGGATGATCAGCCACACTGGCACTGAGACACGGGCCAGACTCCTACGGGAGGCAGCAGTGAGGAATATTGCGCAATGGGGGAAACCCTGACGCAGCCACGCCGCGTGGTGGATGACACCCCTATGGGGCGTAAACACCTTTTATAAGAGAAGAAGACCCTAGTCGCTAGGGTTTGACGGTACCTTATGAATAAGCACCGGCTAACTCCGTGCCAGCAGCCGCGGTAATACGGAGGGTGCAAGCGTTGTCCGGAATCACTGGGTGTAAAGGGTGTGTAGGCGGAACTATAAGTCAGAGGTGAAATCCCGCAGCTCAACTGCGGAACTGCCTTTGATACTGTAGTCCTTGAGTATCGGAGAGGTTGCTGGAATTCGTGGTGTAGCGGTGAAATGCGTAGATATCACGAGGAACACCAGAGGCGTAGGCGGGCAACTGGACGATTACTGACGCTGAGGCACGAAAGCGTGGGGAGCAAACAGGATTAGATACCCTGGTAGTCCACGCTGTAAACGATGGATGCTCGGTGTCGCCCCTCTTTTGGGGCGGTGCCTAAGCTAACGCGTTAAGCATCCCACCTGGGGAGTACGCTCGCAAGAGTGAAACTCAAAGGAATTGACGGGGGCCCGCACAAGCGGT
>CALEEY010000251.1 GCA_937877085.1 uncultured Bacteroidota bacterium | reverse complement strand
TACCTGTTGGCCCCGGAGTCTATTACATGAAAGATGGCCGGGGAAAGGTGCTTTACGTAGGCAAAGCAAAAGTGCTTTCGCAGAGGGTTTCTAGTTATTTCACGGCAATCGAAGCACATCCGCCTCGTTTGAGGCAGCTCATTGCCAAGGTGAGAGACATAGGATGGGAAGAAACGGTAACCGAACTGCACGCCCTCGTTTTTGAAAGTCGCCAGATCAAGGAAATCGATCCTCCATTTAACCGGGCGCAGACTAAATACATACCCCGGCCTTATTTGCGAGTCGGCGGGGCGGATGAATTTGCCGGATTAACAGTCCAGGTAATTGTACGCGAGGACGGTGCCCGATACTACGGGCCCCTTCGAAACCGGTCGCAAGCGAAAACCATCGTCGAAATTGCCGAAAAATATTTTAAACTCCGGACCTGTTCTAGCACGGAATTCGCTGCTGGGAAACGATGTGTCCGAGCAGATATTGGTCGATGTGAAGCACCCTGCGAGGGCGGTATCGCGGCGGCGGAATATGCTCACATGCTGCAATCAGTTTGCGACTTTTTAGAAGGCGATATATCCGAAGTTTGCGAATGGATAGCTCACGATATGCTTCGGGCTTCCGAACGGTTTGCGTTTGAGGATGCAGCCGCTTTTCGAGATTGGATTGAACTTCTAGATAGCCGAGTTCGCCAGTACGGCTCAGTGGCCACACCCGTTGCGGGGCCTCCCACGGTTCATGTGTGTTCAGCTACTGAAACTGAATTCGGGACGTACGTTTTGGTTCATAATGGCCAGATATCGTCGATTGAAGCGGTACCGGAGCCTCGGGACATGGTGCAAATCGCGCTGAGAAGCTTTCAGGCGAATGCAACCACTTCGTCGGCTTTAGATCGGATCCAAATTGATGCGCGTCGAATCTTGGATCACTGGTTGTATCAAAACCGAAACCGGGTACAAACGGTCGAAAAGCGCCCGGATGAGACGGAAGATCAGTTCGCTCATCGAATACACCATTTGTACGAGACCTCGCTTAGCAGTTACTCCGATCCAATGCTCGAGACCGACTGATTTCTTCCCCTGGAGAAAACTAGAGAAACAACTCAACACGCTTCTTTCTGCGCCGACGAATACATTTCAATGTATTCGTCGGCCGATTTTGCCCAAGAAAAATCCGTGTTCATTCCTCTAGATTGAATTGCTTTCCACTGCTTTCGATCTTCCAACCAGTCCATTGCACGAAATATCGTATCCTTGAGTACATCTGGTGTGGCATTCCAAAATGAAAACCCCGTTCCGAGTTCTGGAAATTCATCTGCATCAAACACCGTATCTGCTAATCCTCCCGTTTTGTGGACGATGGGAATCGTACCATACCGAAGACTGTACATCTGATTCAGGCCACACGGTTCATAATAAGAGGGCATTAAAAACATGTCCGAAGCTGCCTCGATGCGATGTGCAAGGCCTTCGTTCATCCCTTTATGTACGGCTACTCGGCCTGGATATTCCGAACTCATCTGATGGAAAAAAGCTTCAAAGTAGGGATCCCCGCTACCTAGAATGGCAAACCTCAGGTTGGAGAATCTCATCAGATCCCTAAATACAGAAACTAATAAATCGAATCCTTTTTGCGACGCAAATCGAGAAACGATGCCCATCAAAGGATCACCCTTTTCCAGTTTTAATCCCATTTCCTTGGCCAATGAAAGGCGGCACAAAGCCTTGCCGGACAGATCCTGAGCGCTAAAATGGTTGGGGATATGCGGGTCCGTGGATGGATTCCAGACATCGGTATCAATCCCGTTTAAGATTCCTCGGAGGCACCCAGAACGCATACGCAAAAGGCCGTCAAGGCCTTCGCCGAACGATTCAGATTGTATTTCGCGGGCGTATGTTGGCGAAACGGTGGACAGCCGGTCCGCGGTCATGATGCCCGTTTTCAGAAAAGAAAGGGCTCCCGAGAATTCAAACAGTCCACCTTTATCCGCCAATTCCCGCGGTAATCCTGCCCGAAACGCAAAGTCTGGATCGGTAAGCCCCTGGTAGGCCAAGTTGTGGATGGAGAGGACGGTCCGAGTCGTTGAAAAAAGTTTATCCCAGTTATAATGGTATTTGAGCATGGCCGGCATTAAGGCTGTTTGCCAGTCGTTCGAATGGATGATATCCGGCGAAAAGTCGTAGCGCTGCATGATGACAAAAGCGGCGTGCTGCAACAAAATAAATCGGTCAGCTTCGTCCGGATCGCCGGTATAAATGCTCCCTCGGTGGTAAAAACGAGGACAATCTATGAGATATACTTCTACGTCAGAATGGGGTAGGTGACCATACCATACATCGATTGGAATGGTCTCATGTCCCATCGAAATGACGGTCTGACTCAACTCGACCGCTTGAACAAAACCAAAATCCAGAACGGAAATGGAACTGTATAGCGGCATGATCAGCTTGACCCGAACTCCTTTTTGCGATAGAACGATTGGAAGGGAAGCAGATACATCCGCCAATCCGCCAGTTTTGGCAAACGGCGCGCACTCGCTGGTCACAAAACAAACATTCATAAAAATTATCTAATTAAGCCATCTTACGGCTGCCAACTTCACTTAACCGAACAACCACCGCACCACAAATACCGAAAGTAGCAGTGCCACGCCGTCTGCAATCAGTCCCGCGGGTA
>CALEEY010000250.1 GCA_937877085.1 uncultured Bacteroidota bacterium | reverse complement strand
ACACACTAGACTTCGCATTGGCTCCGAGTGAAGTTACTAGGGAAAAATGGCTAGCGCCCAGCTCTTTCATCCTTTTGGCAAGAGTAAGCGGCATCGTCAGGTCAATTCTCACCATTTCCTCCTGGGTACCGGCCTTTTTTATGGTCGTTCCAAACGCGCAAAAAACATGATGAATAGGGAAAGATGGGGTAAATAGGGGCCACTCTTCAAATGGAACGGTAGAAACGCTTAACTTGCTGGAATCGATTTCCAACGGGCGCCGAACCAAGGCAAGGACGGAGTGGTAATGGGGCGAAGCCAGGAGGCCTTTAAGGCAGTGGCCCCCAACCAAACCCGTCGCTCCAAGTATGAGAGCATTCAATGGTATTTCGATGTTTTGTGATGGATTACAGTATAGATACCCACACCAGTTAATCCAGCGCTTTTGCTGTCTTTTTTAATTTATGCATATGTCGAACTCTTGTCTTCTTAGCGACGGCTCGTTGCCTAAAAATGTGCGTGGAAGGTTAAATAGTCTGTTTTTATGGTCGATTGGCGTTCTATTGGTGGCCGTTGCTGGGTGCCAACCGGTGGACGCTCCAGCGCCATACGGAGCGCTCCCGAGCGATCGGCAACTGGATTGGCACAAGCTGCAGTATTACGCTTTTATCCACTTCGGGCCCAATACGTTTACGGATGTGGAATGGGGCCGCGGGACCGAAAATCCAGAAGTGTTTAATCCCACGGAACTCGATGCGCGGCAATGGGCAAGGGTTATTAAAGCGGCTGGCATGGAAGGCGTCATCATTACCGCGAAGCACCATGATGGCTTCGCTCTCTGGCCATCTTCTTATTCAACCCACACGGTTCGAGAAAGTGCGTGGAAAGAGGGTACAGGAGACGTCCTGCGAGCACTGGCCGACGCGTGCGAAGAATACGGCCTAAAATTTGGCGTGTATTTATCGCCGTGGGACAGAAATCATCCGAAATACGGTACAGACGAATACAACGATGTTTTCAAATCGATGCTGGGAGAGGTTTTAACGGAGTACGGAGACGTTTTTGAAGTCTGGTTCGACGGGGCCAATGGAGAAGGACCCAATGGAAAGAAGCAGGTATATGATTTTCCTAGCTTCGCGGAGGTCGTTCGTGAGCATCAACCCAATGCAGTTATTTTCAGCGATGCGGGTCCCGATATCCGTTGGGTCGGAAACGAAGAGGGGCATGCCGACGTCACCAATTGGAGCACCCTCAATGCTGGTGAGTTTTATCCCGGAATCGGAGGTGTAAATGACCAGCTTCTGCATGGACAAGAGGATGGGGACACCTGGCTCCCTACCGAAGTCAACACCTCCATCCGACCGGGTTGGTTTTACCATGCCGATCAGGACGACAAGGTTAAAAGCCTGGACCGTCTAATTGATAATTGGTTTGCGTCCGTTGGTATGAACGGTAATTTCCTTCTCAATATTCCGGTAGATGCTCGGGGACTGATCCATGAGAATGATGAAAAGCGCCTGATGGAACTAAAAGCCTATCTGGATGAGGCATTTAGGGATAATCTGGCTCCCGAAGGGACGATAGTTGCCACCCATACACGGGGCTTTCGATTTTTAGAAAGCTTTGTCGTCGATAGTGACCTGGATTCGTATTGGGCGTCCAAGGACAATGCTCTAGAGGCATCGA
>CALEEY010000249.1 GCA_937877085.1 uncultured Bacteroidota bacterium | reverse complement strand
CGCCAGAAACGGCGCCAGAAACGGCGCCAGAAACGGCGCCAGAAACGGCGCCAGACCCAGTTCCAGTTCCTGATTCGAGAGTAATTTGCCCCGAAAACGTCCCGTTAAGCTCCGAATCATACGTTTTGTCCGATGTCGAATCCGCGGGCATGATCGCAAAGGCATCGACGTGTTCTATGGAGCCAGATTCTATTAAAATCGTAGACATGTCCCGAAAACGAGCCGATGCTTTAAGATTACCGCCTCCCAAAGCCATTTTCGTATCGACCGACAGACGATCCAAAGTGCCACGAAATGCCGCATAAACAGAATCCACATTTACTGTCCCAGCACTAACGTTATGGACCAATAGATTGCCCGAAATACGATCGCGATTGTCCATGTTTACTTTACCTTCGGCGCTGATCGAGACAGGACTATCCATCCCCAGCACTTCGGAGAGTCGTAAACCTTGAACTCCCAACGAGGACGCTAGAATCCAATTATCTGTTGGGTTTTGGATAGAAATATGGGTTGTCAACGGGCTGTCAGCACACAGCGAAAGGGTGGATTCAACCACCGCCCGTTCTTTGGAGGCCGAAACCGAAATCAGGCCGCTTGGAAGGGCGCAAGACTCGATTTTAGATTCCTGAAATGTAACAAGGCCATTGACCGCAACCAGGCCTGAATCTCGTAGCGTACCCTCAAAAGAAAAACGGGCATTCAGGTTTGTTGACGGCCATTCAGCGGAAACGCTTGCCAATTCGAATGCAGTTACGCTTCCTCGGCCCTCAAAATGCTCCCCTTCATAGCTACCCTGTGCTTCCAGACGGCCTGCATTTAGGGCGATAATAGCGGATCCAATTAGCACATTTGGCTTCTTCACCAGCTTTATGTTGGACGGTTCGATTGTCAAACCATCGTACGTCCCGGTGTCTAGAACGAGCGTCGCCCATCCTAAAGCCTCGTCTACGCTGCTCCCAGAAATCTCGCCACTTATCTTCCCATTGATGTTGGACAAAACGGAGAATTGGCTGTACGCATTTCCGGGGTTTAATTCACTGATTTCACCTGAAAACGAGTGAACAAGCGAATCGGCCACCAACCGAGTCGTGCTTTGGAACTCAATTTTGCCTGATTTCAACGATGAAAGTGTAGCCGTGACCGTAGTCGAATCTGAAAAATCGGTTGTGGTGGCATCGATCGAAATATATTCGGTTTTCGAGAGCCCCGGAATGAATGGCTCAAAATCTGCTAAAGCCAAGCCCCCCTTGGCATTAAGCACCCAAGAGCCGACGCCAAATTCAGCTAGAGAATCTAACGAAGCTCGACCGTC
>CALEEY010000248.1 GCA_937877085.1 uncultured Bacteroidota bacterium | reverse complement strand
GCGGTGAACCGCCACGTCAAATTGCACGTTGCGGCCATCATTCATCCGGAAGGTCACATTATGGGGGCGACCCTTTTAGTGGAAGATCGCACCGAATGGGTGAGAAGGGAACGAGAACTAGCTCGACTCGAGCTCTCCGAGAAGGTGAAAAACCGTCTGCGCGAACTCGCTACGGTAAGTCCTGATCCTTGCGTCTTTAGGGATGCTGCCGTGGCGTTGATGAGCGACGCATTTGGAGCATTTAGATCCACGCTGCTCGGCTTGTCCGTAGGTAAAGACCGCATGGTTGAAGTAGCGGCTTGGTCCCGGTTCAGCGACTACGACGCTCCAGAGTCCATCGACAGAGAAGAACTGGCCTACTTCGAGAATATGAATGGGGGCCAGTTTCTGCTGCTAGAAGATATTGACGGCTCTGGTATTTGCGACCGACTCGACGCGGCTAGTTGTTGGATCGCTCCCGTCCAGGACAATGGTCAGTTTGCTGGCTATCTCATTTTTGCATGGGATAGATCTGAAAGTCGTCCTGATGCCAGTCGGACTTCCTTTATTAATGATGTCGTTGGGCTGTTCGAATCGCTTTATTCTTGGATTCAATTGGGCGCGCGCTACCGCACGACCGTTGCATCGATTGACGATGCGCTTTTTGGATTCAGCTTTTATAAAGACGGAACTCGGCGGTATCATTTTGCTACCGAACAATTCGCCGTTTTGACCGGATATCTTCCAGCCCGCTTAATGCAGGAAGGAGAAAGATCCATAGACTGGGTAAGCCAGGTCGTTCACGAAGACGACGCCACCTTGCTTCGTACCCACCATTTGACCCTGCTAGAAGGGCATGAAAGTCGGGTGACCTACAGAATTTATCATGTGGATGGGTCCATCCGGTGGCTGCGAGAGCATGCCACCCCAAGCCGGGATTCAACCGGAATGACCGCCGTCAACGGAATTATTTCCGATGTTTCTGAACAGAAAGTGGCGGAACTGGTGCTCCTTCAGGCCAAAAAGGAGGCGGAAGCATCCGATCGTTCAAAGACAGCCTTCATTGCGACGTTGAGCCACGAAATCCGAACTCCCTTGGGTGCTGTTCACGGGTTTGCTCAGCTTCTTGAAAAGGAAATGGAAGAATTTGAAGAAGAGCTTTCGAGCGATATACCAGAGCAAGTCCATGAGTTTATAGCCGCGATTGCGGAGCGCTCCCAAAAATTACTTGGCTTAGTAGACGACTTGTTTGAGCTTTCTAACATTGAAATGGGCAAGGTCGCCATTTCACAGTCGAGTGTATCGCTGCCGGAGGTAGTGAGAGGAGCCGTCGAAAAAGCGCGCTCAGGAGCCGACAGAAAGGGCCTTGATATCCAGTTCGCCGTGCATCATTCAGACCTGGTCGTTTTGGGTGAATCACGACGCATCGCTCAAGTATTCGATAATCTGTTGTCCAATGCCGTCAAATTCACCGAAACCGGCAGTATCAAGGTATCTATCAAAACGAGGGGCGAATTCGCCTTGGTTGAGGTAGAGGATACGGGTGTGGGAATCTCTAAAGATTATCTTGGCAACTTATTCGATGCGTTTTCCCAAGAAGAAGATTGGCGAAATCGTAAATATGAAGGGACTGGACTAGGCTTGGCCCTCGCTCGGCGCCTGGTCGAGTTGATGCACGGTCATATCGAGGTCGAAAGCGAAAAGGGATCGGGATCTACATTCAAAGTGAGCTTCCCGTTGGTCAAGTCTCATCGGGAGCAGTTGAATGCTCGTTCATTTGAGCGTACCGCACGTTTCGAATAAAACCCTCCAGCTTCGTGCGCTTTACAGCGCTTTTACGAAACTGGTGGCTAAACTCTTCTTGGCTCAACAAGCCCCATGTTTCCAGCTCTGTATCCAAAACACCTTCCCGTGGTAGGAAGCGGGGTTCTTCGGATACGGTTTTAAACTTATTCCACGGACAGACTTCTTGGCAGATATCGCACCCGAAGATCCAGTTACCGTGGTCCTTAGAAATCTCTCTCGGTAGGTCCGCACCGCGATGTTCGATCGTTGAATAGGATATACAGAGATTCGCATCGACGACGTAGGGCTCGGAGATGGCCCCTGTTGGGCATGCATCTAGGCAGCGAGTGCAGGAACCACAGTGATCCAATACGGGACGGTCTGGTTCAAGCTCGATATCGACCACCAGTTCTCCGATAAAAAACCAACTTCCGTGCTGTTCGGAGATCAGATTGGTGTGCTTCCCAATCCATCCTAATCCTGCTTTTGCTGCCCAAACCTTATCCATCATGGGGGCAGAATCAACAAATACCCGTCCACCAACTCCGCCGGCGGCTTGGTCTAGCCACTCCATTAGAGCGTGCAGCTTCTCTTTCATGACTAGGTGATAGTCCTCGCCCCATGCGTACCGACTGATGCGGCCCACGGACGGATGGTCTACCGATTCGAATGGATGATAATAGCTCTGGAGGACCGAGACCACGCTGCGAGCCCCCTCTACGAGTTTTCTTGGATCGACTCGTTTTTCAAAATGATTTTCCATCCAGCCCATGCTGGCATGATTTCCCCGGCTTAGCCACTCTTCAAGCCTAGATTTTTCATCCGTGAGTTCCACGGCATGGGAGACTCCGCACTCCAGAAAACCCAGTTCTTGGGCTTTTTTCTTGAGTGCTAGGGTCAGGTCTGCTGTAGAAAGACGAGTGGAGGGCATACCCATTCTATTAGTTGGCCGATTGCATTATTCAGCCAATTGCATGGTTCAGAATGGAGGTCCAACCAGTTAACCCTTACGTAGTTCGCTCGGTCGGGGGGAGGGCGCAGCCACAGGGCCCGCAGGGCGGAGTCGAGGATTATAGAAGCTAAGGCCTGAGCGCCTGGAGGGCGCAGCCTCAGGGCCCAATCAAGGATATCGGTACAATAAGGAGCAATCGAACGGAATGGTCGCCACTTTGTAGTTTTCAATACAACCTTTTCCATCTTTTCCTTTCGGACAGACTTCCGGTCCGATATCGGATTCTACAGTGAAGCGCTCCGCTAAAAGTCCGGCCCCGATGTAGTAGTTGTATATGGCCTCGGCGCGTTGTCTCGCAATCCGTAAAGCATAGATGTCGGCTTCGGTGCCACTGGCGTAGCCAATAATAGATACGCAACAGGTCGGGTTTAAGCGCAATGCTTCAATATTTTCGTCGAGATCCTCGCGGGAAGCTTTGCTCAAATCAATGGTATTTGAAGCAAAATACACGCTATTAAGCTCAATAAGCGTACAAACCCGAGGGGTTCTTGGAAGCGGAGGATCATATCCAGGTACCGCGAGTGGCGGCGGAATAGGTGCAGGTGGCGGGGCAGCTTGTGGCGTAGTACGAATACAACCGCGCAGACCGGCCATAACTAACGAAGTATTGTGAGGATCGTAATCCCTCTCATTGCGCCAAACATAGTTCAAGTCCCAACGATAGCTTACCTCGGCAAAAGCTGACCAACAGCCGTTAAAGGCAACGTCCACACCAATGCCTACCGGAAGGTGATACACCGACCGTTCAGGACCGGGGACGCCGCGGCCAGGCAAATCTACATTGTTCTTACTATCTCTATTGAACAGGTCGGCGGTAGTAGCCCCGAATCCAGTAAAGACGTAGGGCATAATGCGGCTTTTCGATCCTGGACGAAGGGTCATGACCACTTCCGTTTCAAACATGAAAATGTGACTCGTCAAGAAAGCGTTCTGACCTGTTCCGACTAGTTTTCTGCCATCTTTGGTACTGAGGTTGGTAACTAAAGCCATACCTCGAAAGAAGAACAAATCTTTCTTCAAGGGAAAAGACCCTAGAAAAACGATGGCTGGGTCGTGTTCGCGAACAAAATTGGAAGGTGCCCGAGGGGTTAACAGATTGATTGGTCCGTGGTACGTAAACAGTCCCAAACCGACCCCAATGTGTGCTTGAGAATCACGGAATTGGTTGCTTTGGGCATTTGCCGAAAGATTAGCTGCAGCTAAGAACAGCAACAAAGCCAATATGTAACGCAAAATAATTCTCATTCCTGAATGCGGATAACCTGTGCAGTGAAGTGAACCCGCGCTCGCGTGGGGGCTCTTGTTTGAGGTATCGTCCGGTTTTAGCATTACTGAAATGAAAAAGGGGGGCGCCCTTCGGGCGCCCCCCTTTTAGGAGACTTTTTCGATTGGTACGATTTTCAGGTCAAACGCCTTTTCCATTAGAAGCAGGCGAATTCCCCAATAAAGACTTATCTAACTACAATCGTGTCAACGCGACGATATTGGGCAAGACCTTCTTTTTTGCTGGTCAAGCCTTCTGCGCGGCCTTTGCCAACCGTTACGATGCGAGCAGCTGCAACGCCATTGCTGGTGTAGTATTGCTCAACAGCACGGGCGCGATCTTCGCTAAGCTCTTGTGCACGGCGCTCACCTGGTGCAGACAAACCTTCAACGCGAACGTTCATGTTTGGGCACTCATTTAGGATTTGAAGGTTTTCGGTTAAAATTCCACGAGCGTCTGACGAAAGTACAGAATCGTTGCGCTCAAATAATGCGGCGCCCAATTCAGTTACTTCTTTACAAATCTGAGCCTCGTACATAGCCACATTCAACGTCATAGTACGGGAGTCAGAGCCTGCCTTATTAGAAACGTTTAGTTGAACTGTGTAGGAGCCTGGCTTGGAAAATGTGTGGGATGGAGAAGCATTGCTACTCGTTCCGCCATCGCCAAAGGTCCAAGCGTACGACATCGGCATATCTCCATTGACTGAAGCCGAAAACGTAACTGCGGACTGAGTGTCTGGGGTATTGTTGCTTGCCCGAAGACTAACAATGGATGCAGCAACGGCTGGATTCATTACAACTACGGATGCTGTAGTAACATCTGTAGATTTACCCTTACGGTTGGATGCCGTAACCGAAACGGTGTAAGTACCAGGCGCGGAAAATGCGTGAGATGTAGTGGTCCCTTTAGCACTTTTGCTGTCGCCAAAATTCCAAGAAATATCCACTGGAAGTTTGGCTTTTTCATTAATTGCGATAGCAAAATTTCCGTTCTGATTCGTCAAAAGACTATCAGGAGCGGTCATTGAAAGGATGTCGACAGGAACGCTTTTGCAGCCAGTCAGGATGGTGCCCGCGGCAAATAACGTCAAGACAACAAGGTTGGAGAGATACGTTCTAGACATGTCTGAAGTAGAATGGGTTTGAAGTGTTCCAGCGGAAGTGCGAGAGATCACGTTATGTTAAGATATAACTATCAGAAGTTCAAAAGAGTTCTGTGGTAAAACCTAAGAGAGGCGACACTTTAAAAAAAGATCGCCTCTAAAATCTCAGAACGACTGAAAGTCGCCACAGGCGAACCTAAAGCGCGTTAACGTGCTTGTCCAGCTGACTTTTGTAGTTGGCAGCTTTGTTAGAATGAATCAACCCTTTGGAGGACATCCGGTCCAACATAGCTTTGACGTCATTTAACATGGTGCGTGCCTCGTTTGAATCTTCGATGGAACGAAGTTTTTTGATCATCGTGCGCATTTTGCTACGATGAACGCGATTGCGCGCGCGGCGGGATTCGGTCTGGCGAGCTCTTTTGGCTGCTGATTTATGCTGAGGCATGAGGCGTACCGTATACTAAACGGATTTCAACGGAATAATTACAGAGCCTATAAATATACGGTATTACAAAGGTGTGTGTCAATTCCCATTCTATTTAAGGAAACCCGTGCCAACAGGGGGAGTTTGCCTCTAAACGCGCCTTCATGCCCCTTTTATGATTTTATGAAACGCCTTCTCTCTGAATTCATACGCCAGATCAACAGGTCTTTTACTTTTGTAGTAATGGATGCGGAGCGTTTGAAACAGCACGG
>CALEEY010000247.1 GCA_937877085.1 uncultured Bacteroidota bacterium | reverse complement strand
TAAAGTCCCCATCCCATGAAATGGTAGACGAAGGCCCCATCCGAACAGTCGTTCCATCATCAAGGGTTACCGACCGTACTTCATTCGCCACCGTTTCGATCTGGAACGGCATCGATGGCGACTCTTTTGTGAGTTGTAGAATGCTTAAAGTAATTAGCGTCACAACAGCCGCAGCAGAAACAGCATATCGAACGAGGCGCATGGTTCCACTTCGGAGCGGCATGGCTGCCCGGTCGTGTAATGGAGTTATCGTGCCCGATGGAGAAGCCGGTTGAGCGAGGTTCGCATCGAACGACAGGGCCCAAGCCAAGTCGAATGCCGTTGCATCCCCCTGAATCCGAACCAAAATGCGTTCTATTGCCGGATGATTGGCAAGAGCACCTGCAAAAAGCGCTTCCGACTGCTCAGTCAGTTGTATCTCGGCATCCGTCCAATCAGTGCGATCGAGTTGGTGGCGAAGCGCGAACATCACGAGTGCTTGTCCCGTTGGGTACGAAGCCTGAATGGTGCCCTGGATGTGCTGGGAAACTTGAATCCAGTTTCGAACCGCCTGTTTCAACTCATGGTCACTTCGCATGGCTTCTCTAATCGAAGCCAAATCGGCGTCCGAGAAGTGATCCATCGCAATGATATGTTCGAAAGTTAGGCTCAAAATTTATAGGTCAGGCGCTAATTGCTCAATTAAGGTGGATCTATTAGAGACCAGTCCTTCGCAACGCATGCGATCGGACGGTCATAGGCATCCGTAGTTTAAGCCGCAATGCTACTCATAAAAGTAACATTCCCGTTATCTATTCAAACTTGCGGGCAGAGCAACCCATATCAAAAACGCCAAGAGGGCCTCCTTCATCCGTTCAAAGGCTCTTTTTACCTGCATTTTTATAGCCGCTTCGGTCGACCCTACCATGTCAGCAATCTCTTCGTATTTATATCCATATTCGCGCAATTCGATGATTTCACGGGCCTTTGGAGACAACGAACGCAGGGCTTTCTCCACATCTAATACATCCTCTGGAGCTGAATCGTTCGACATAACTTCTGGCGGATCGTGGGCGTCGTATAATGCTTCTTTCGGCGTGTACCGGCCTCGATAAAAGTCTTGCAACTCATAGAGGGCGCCTTTCATGGCAAACGCTTTGAGTCGGGTATTATCTTTCAAATCGCCCAGACCTCGATGAATCCGGAGCAACGTGTTCTGAACCAAATCGTCAACATCGATCCGCCGTCCGATCCTCGATATAAAAAATGACCTCAGAACAGGTTCAATTTTAACCAGAATTGCAGACAGGGCCGATGCATCGCCCGACTTTGCCCGTTCAACTAATTCTGTAATGTCTTGCATAAGC
Organism: uncultured Bacteroidota bacterium; assembly: GCA_937877085.1. Taxonomy (GTDB): domain Bacteria; phylum Bacteroidota; class Rhodothermia; order Rhodothermales; family UBA10348; genus UBA10348. The sequence goes on along the minus strand of CALEEY010000247.1, from coordinate 873 downwards.
TTTCGGGCCAAGCGTCAATTGGTAGGAACGGAATTGGCAAAAGAGAGAGCCACCATCCCAAAGAGCATGGCCCACTTTAGAGAGGAGCTGAAAAAGGATGCCGAACTGGAATTATTTCCGGTTCTGGAAATTGGAAGCAGCAAAATCAAATCTGTTACAGAAATAAGTATCAGGTAGAGTCCCCCAAAGTCGAAAATCAGGTAGGGTAATACCGAACCCAAAACGACGATAATAGAAAGTACGTGTACCCAATGAACGGATGCCTCAGTGCCAATGAGTACAGGTAATGTGTTGGCGCCACCTGCCCGATCCCCTATTACATCCTCCACATCTTTTACGACTTCGCGAGCCAACATGGTGACGAAGGCAAATCCGGCGGCTATCCAAATGGTCGGAGTCCACTCGAAAGGCAAAGCTCCATAGGGGATGGCCAACGCTACGACTGCACTAATCGAAAGGTTACCAATTAAAGGTAATTTTGATAACCACATGTTGTAGGCGACCAACACACAGAGCGTACAAAGAAAAATAAGTTGGTGCGACACGGTTAAGCTCAGTGCAAGTCCGACGGCTCCCAAAAGAAGCACCCCGAAGGTTACCCATGCCATTAGAACCGTAATTTCTCCCGTAACAAGCGGACGGCTCGGCCTATTTACTTTATCGATCGGAGCGTCCAAGAGGTCGTTCATCACATACCCAGCAGCACCTAACAGGGCTTCGGCGGACGCGGCTTTCAAAAGAAGAGGAGAGAAAAAATCGAGCGCATGGCCCTGCACCAGAAAAGCACCTAGATACACGCCAGCGGTAATCATACAGACGTTTCCGATTCGCACTAACCGTAACAAGGCGAAAATCGTTTTCCCTAAGGGCTTA
>CALEEY010000246.1 GCA_937877085.1 uncultured Bacteroidota bacterium | reverse complement strand
AACTCAGTTTTCACCCTGACTTTACGTCCGTGAAAGTGGTCTTGGATGTGGATCCGTATTAATTTATCTCAAGGGAACGACCCATGCTTTAGGATATGTCCCTTTTACCCGGCGTAGTTCCGCACTCGGGTAAGCAGCTGCGCCAAGGCCCACCCGATACATTTCACGGATAAACCAAACTTTGGCATTTGGATAAGAAGACTGAAGTCTATGGAGGTAGCTCAGCGCATTTTCTTCTTCGGAAAAACTAGCAAAGATGATTGCGTAGTTTGCTTGCTCGCCAAAAGGGTGACTTGAGGACTCTATCCCTGTTTTTTTTGCCACTTGTGATGCAGGGTCCGTAACGGGTCGTGTAGAGGTTTTTTGAACGGGAATATTCGGTTCATTCACTACAACTATCTCCCTTTTGGGCAGGATTGCAGGGGTTTCCTGCCTCGCTGAGGGCGGGGGAGCTGGCTCAATGAAATCCGGGGTGTTTGTTGTTCCTGTAGTCGCCGTTTGGATATTTGTTGAAGATGGGGTTTCTGTGGGAGTAGATATGGGTTTTGAATCAAGTGCTACCTCCTTCTCGAGGATTTGGATGACAGGGGAACTCGTTGCTACGGCTTCGACAAGTTGGTATGAATCGGAAATGGAAATGTGGCGTTGGGCCTCCAGGCTATCTTGATGTGCAATTTCAAGGAGTGCAACAGCTACTGTGTCATCCTTAGGCAGGATAAACAGATCATTCGTGAGGCCATTCAAGTCACCATCCCAAATGGTTGTCGTGCGATCTACCCAATCTAATGGCTCGTCCAACAGTCGTTCCAATCTCTTCCATTGGCCATACTGAGCGGTAGAGTCTCCATAAATTCTGAACTCCAAGGTGAATCCCTCAGAATCCACGGAGGATGCTATACTTCCAAATCCCGCTCTGTTCGCTTTTTTACGATCCGTAACTACCTCTGTCCAAGAAGCGTACAAACGTTCATAAGCCAGACCACCCGTCTCTACTGGAGCTACGAGAGAATCTGCTCCATGCAAGGAGGAAGCCAAAGCAAAGGCTAAGAACATCTTTTACCCTTTGAGGAAACCCATCTTTGGTAAGCGCAAGATCTTATCCGACTGAATGGCACCTGGATTCTCGTCAAACCATTCATTGAGGTAATCACCTACCTTTTCTGGATTCTCACAGACTTTTTTCGCTCGGCGAAGCATCCGAGAATACGCTTCAATTTTCTCCTTGTCAGGTTCCGAGAAGAATGCTCGAACCACCTTAGTCTCACCGTCTAAAATGACATAGAAGGGGATACTTCCTTCGTACGTGAGGTTTGTGGGGTTTTCGCTATTGTAAAAGGCGATTGGAACGGGATTTTGGGTCGATGTGTGTACCCGCATGTTTCGCTTGGCTAAATAGGAAATCACGATGCAATTGTCCTCAATATTCTGATACAATTCATACGGGTTCTGCTTAAGTATGGATTTCACTTCACTGTATTCCATGCCTGGACGCAAGTAGAAGGCATCCTGCAAGCGGATGTAGGAATCCTCGACCGCGATGGGGATTTGATTGGCTTGAACTACGGGGGCAGGGAGCGTGCAACTTGCAGCCGCTGAAATCAAGGCAATGCCGGCTAAATACTTTTTCATTTTTCCTTCACATTAACGTTTAACTCAATTTCAGAAAGCTCTAGAGACACATTGGACTCTTCCAACAACTTGCACCATGTGCAGTCGTCTTCTTCAACAGGAACGGGTTTTGGCTTGCAGTTTGTGATGAAGCCTGCTGGTACTTTTCGGATCAATGGTGGATATTTCTCCACCCAAAATTTGATCAGATCACAACGATCATCCATGATCCAGTAATCCCAAAGCTCTTGGCTTGGCAAACATGGGGGACAGGTCTCTTTCTCCGCAGTGGTGGTGTGGGTCGCTCGTATGAAGCCACATTCACAGTACTCGCAGCTGCCGTCATCCGCGGTGGCAAGTGGGTTGTATGTCAAAGATGTAGCATCGGTGCAACCTTTGATGGGTTCTATCACGACTGGAGGGGGAGGTGGCAAAACGGGAAGTGATGGATTACATTGTTCACTTAGAAAGGTGCTGTAATGAAGGAGATCATATCCCTCGCGTTCAACAGATTCAGATACTACGGCTTCTAACCCGCCGTCTCGGTAGTAGATAGCCATGTTTTGGATGTCCGAATAAAACGCATCGCCAAAATCGAGTTGTTCAGAGGTTCCGCGTTCCGGCACTTTAGACTCATAGGTGCGCTGGGTTTTGGCGTACTTGACAATGTGAATTTCACAGTCATTCTCCTCGTTGTAAAGAACTTCATACGGATAGACACCTAAAGAGGTAAAGACCTCCTCCTTTGTCATGCCCTTTTTAAGCTCCATGAGGCGATCCACGGTGGTAAATTCGGGCTCAATGCGCTCAAACATTTGAAGAATGGGTGCAGGGGCCGTACAACCAACCAGTAGGCCACTCAGCAGTACGATTCCAAGTAATTTTCTCATCGTTCCTTGATTTTATGTTGCATGAATGTAGGGTATTAATCTATAAATCACGCGCTTCTGTGTTCTATGTGCACAAAATCAGGGAATTATTGGCTATTTGTTGCCGGGACAACCTGACCAGCTTAGACGTTTGGAAATGTTAATTTTCGGCTCCGTAGATTCCCACAAAACGCGCGGGTTCTCCGGTCTTAGATTTCTTAACGACGCCTTTAACTGCGCGATACACGCCTGGGGAGTTAAAGGTCATGATGGCATGTCCTTCGGCACCTATGACAACAGCCTAGGACTGCGCCTCTTTTTTGAAAATCTTCGGAAAAATCAAAAGACTTATTG
>CALEEY010000245.1 GCA_937877085.1 uncultured Bacteroidota bacterium | reverse complement strand
CGGTAGAGCCAGACCGGACGAAGTTTTTGCGGTTTATGAGGTCCCCAGCCTGTATCGAAATTGAAAGTGGTTGATGCAATTCATCGAAGAGTTATGGACGTTTCATTGGAGACGTTCGTTCGTGGATTGATATTTGATTGATATGCAAAAAGCGTTTCATTCATTTTATGGTTTGCTAAAGGAGAGCTGTACTTCACGTTGAGATTGAAGTATCATATAAGCCCTTTGGCTGGACGGGATTGAGTGATTAAAAGTTTGATAAGGCTGAATGAACGAAAGCAGGTGCTGTTTGCGTTCATTGAAGTTTTAGATGAAGCCATTTTGGAATCGTGAAGTTGGTGCATTCGTATTGAGTATTATTAAAGTCATTGGATTCGTGGGTTGAGTTTTGGATTGAGTTTTGGATGCGTCTCTTCGGAAGTTATTTGGATTCGCAAGTTTGAGTGGTTGGTTGCGTGCTTGGAAAAGTGTCGAAGACATTGAATTGGATATGGCATTGTGAAAATTTGGATGGATTTTTTGAAACGTAGGATCGCTCCAGACCCTATATGTATTTTGACGATAGTTTTCTGTGAAGGCATTTGGTGTTCTTTTGGAGGAATAAAGAACAGCGATGTGTCCTGGGTTTTTCGTGGTGGGATTGGTGGAGGCGCGTGACCACATTATCGCCGCTGGTATCGTCGTCAATTGTTACAGCGGCCCACGCTCCAGATTGGTGGCGTGAGCTGTGCCGTTGCTGGCAAGGTCGAGGTTTACTCCATTTTTAGTAACCGAGACGCCGGTGTATTTGCGGGCCGCTCTGATCAAGTGGGTCTTCATCTTCATCTGCGCATCGAACAAAGGTATCCTGACACCCAAGGAACCGAGGTCGTTGTCTTTTATCAATTATTAGTGGGTATTCTCTACCCCGTGAGTGCAAGGAACCAAGGAACGCTGAGAGGCAGTTCCTTTTTGGCCCAAACGCTGGGTGCTTCAATCGTAGGATGAGTCACTTATCAGTGAGCTTGGGCCGAAACGATTGAAGGAGAGACACCCCGCGCATTGTTCATCCCTGATGATCCAAATGGCACTTACAATACTAATAAGCTGGCTGCTTTGGCTAAGTCAAAGTAGGCTAGTAGTGTGCGAATGAATATGGGTAAGTTTAATTGGTTTATTCTTCATATTCATTCTCGAATTTCTATACCTATATTTAAGAAACTGGAGGTAAGTCGCTACCTTTACCTCTAAGAAACTAAGAGGCCCTTAATTAATCATAATTTACCCGCCAAAATCCATGCCAGCATGGATTTTTTACGTTACCCAGGTACTGCCGATCATTTGTAGTTTGATGTTTCACCGTGAAACTAGTTAGTCAACCATCATGTGGGGCTCATGAAGCACGATGCCAACCAAATTTTGGGAAACCTTGACCCCAATCATCACCTCCTGGAGGTCCGTGAAGTTAGGGTCCTGAGGTCAATCTCGGTTTAAATATGCCATTTTGTATGGTTAAAACGAAACCTGATTTCGCGTGGGGATTACTCGGGCGAAATGTGAACGATTGTGCCATAACTTTTCGCGGTGTACTCCCACGTGATGGGAGTCCACAGTGGGAAGCTCCGATGTCTTTGAAATATTTTGGATTATTCTAGCGCCCGCGACTGGCCGGGGGTCAGCACCTTTTTTTCAAGTCTTTGATCGCCTTAAAAAATCTTCACAATCGCTCTTAACACCCCTGTTTCTGTGGAAGTTTAGTTGCATGAAACACATCAAAACGGGTCACCTTTTGGTCCAACCTAAAAGTAAAAAGTTATCGTTGGGGAAAACTAAATCTTGATTTTACGTTTTAAAGACGTTCTTCAGGATTATTCTCGCCCGCGACTCCGAGGGGT
>CALEEY010000244.1 GCA_937877085.1 uncultured Bacteroidota bacterium | reverse complement strand
ATCTGCAGCCTCTTCAGACAGTTTTTCATTCGTACCAACAACGCCTTCAAGTGCCGTTTCGAGCCCTTCTTCGCCCACCTTCTGCGATATGCGCTTTACGCCTGAATTTATCAGTCGCATGGTGTACGATGCATCGTCGCCGGCCTCAATCCGTGCTTCAATCACCTGCTCTAATTCCGCTAAAAAAGAAATCGAAGATTTGTCATTAGCTTCGGCCCAACAGGTATCGGTCCCCGTGTGGCACGTAGGTCCGACCGGAGAAGCCAAAACTAAAAGCGCATCTCCATCGCAATCCGTCCTCATTTCCTTGGCGTGCAACACGTTACCGGATTCTTCCCCTTTCTGCCACATTTTTTGGCGCGACCGGCTGAAAAACGTCACCAATCCTGTCGAACGGGTTAAGGAGATAGCCTCTTCATTCATATAACCCAACATCAACACATTCTTGGTGATGGAATCTTGGATGATGGCAGGAATTAAGCCATCCGCCGCAAATCGAAGCGGTTGACCGGTTTCGAACAGAGGAATCATAGTCGTACCGTGAGTTGAAAGGGCGAAAACCCGAGGGTCACAATCGAAATCATATGCGTACCGAGACGTTGTGGGAGCGAAGCATCGATTTCAAGTCCGGGATTGCGACTTCATTAAAATGGAAGATACTAGCTGCCAAAGCAGCATCGGCGGCATCTGTCACAAGAAGGTCGAGGAAATGCTGAGGCGTTCCTGCCCCACCAGAGGCAATCACGGGAATAGTAGCGACCTGAGAAATTTTTCGGGTAATATCGAGGGCAAAGCCCGCTTTGGTGCCGTCGTGGTCCATCGATGTCAACAGAATCTCTCCTGCTCCGCGGCGCTCAACCTCTGCAGCCCAATCGCACGCTTCGAGCTTGGTTGGACGGGTGCCGCCGTGGGAGTGTACGGTCCAGTTGTCATCCATAAACCGGATATCCATAGCCACCACCACACACTGACTACCAAACTGAGCCGCCATTTTAGTAATCAGGTCTGGACTGGAAATGGCAGATGAATTGATGGCCACTTTGTCCGCACCTGCGGTCAATAGGTCGCGAGCATCCTCTACGGTTCGAACGCCGCCGCCCACCGTAAAAGGGATATTGATGACCTCTGCAATTCGGCGCACTAAGTCTATGAGCGTCCCGCGGGTCTCAAGCGTTGCGGCTATATCCAGAAAAACAAGTTCGTCGGCCCCCTGCTGGACATACGCTCGCGCCAATTCGACCGGGTCCCCAGCATCCCGCAAATCAACAAAATTGATCCCTTTGACGGTACGTCCGTTTTTAATATCGAGACAGGGTATGATCCTCTTGGTTAGCATGCCCTCAAATTACGTCCACTTGGAACCCTAATTCGTGACCTTGTAAAGAAATTTTTGACCTATGTCGTAATACGACGCAACCTATGTCCCAGTGCGACGTAGCCTCTCGTCATCAAACCAATCAATGAAATGATTCCAAAGTCATTAGTCGCAGCATCCTTGAAGCCCTTCATCCTTTCGGTGTTAACCCGGGGGCCTAGTTATGGATACGAAATTATTCAACGCGTCCATGGGCTAACCGACGGCGATGTTTCTTGGACTACAAGTACGCTTTACCCCGTGCTGCATAAACTTGAAAACGAGGAGTTGTTGGAGAGTTTTTGGGAAGACGTAGATAAAGGACCCGCTAGAAAATATTACCGCCTAACTCGCAAAGGATTGAGGCAATTGGAGGTAGAAAAGCAACAGTGGCTTAGCATTCATTCCGCTTTAATCGCCCTCTGGGAACCAGAACACGGCCTTGCAACCGTTTAAACATGTTTGATCTCGAGACAGCCATAGCCACCTGGCGGCACAGTTTGTCGTATCGACGCACCATCCTCAAGGAGGATCTGGATGAACTGGAGCGCCACGTGCGCGACGAGGTGGATTATGGCCTCAGTAAGGGTTTTTCGGAAGAAAAGGCCTTTCGCTTGGCGATGGCCCATATGGGCTCCAACCCATCTATTGACAAGGAATATCAAAAAATCTTCTGGGGCAAGCTTCGTAAGCGACGCGCCCTAAAAGAAGAACTCTCCTGGAGATTTTCCATGCTGAAAAACTATTTCAAAATCGCATTTCGTTTGTTGGTCAAACAAAAGACGTACGCCTTTATCAATATTTTTGGGCTAGCAATTGGGATCGCATTTTGCGTGCTTCTGCTGCTTTACGTGCGGGACGAATTGACCTTCGACTCGCAGCACGAAAACGGGGATAGGATAGCCCGGGTAGTTCAGGAGCAAAGGGAAAATGACGGAAGCATAAAATCCGCTCAGCCGTGGATGCCCTACCCACTCGGAAAAGCTTTAGAAAGCGATATTTCAGGCGTTGAGGCAGCGATTCGACTTTTCGACAGAAGCGTCATCGTTCGATCTGGCGATAAAATCTTGGAAGAAAACGCTTTGTTTGCAGATCCGTCCTTCCTATCTGCATTTACGTATCCCCTAATCGAAGGCACCACCGAGACGGCATTTCCGAATGAAAATGGTCTGGTAATCTCGAGAAAGACAGCCGTAAAATACTTTGGAGATCAGCCGGCCGTCGGTAAATCGTTGGAGTTTCGTTTCAATCAAGTCTACGAAGAAGTGGTCATAACGGGAGTCGTGGAAGACATTCCTGGAAATAACTCCGTTCAATTTGACATCCTGCTTCCATTCGATTTGCTGCCCCAGAAATACGACTGGATTCAAACGGACCAGTGGAACGCGTCGTCTTTCTACGTCTACGTTCTGCTCGATAAAGGCGCGGATCTAGCTCGTGTGGAGTCACTTCTACCTGAATTTCGAAGAAAATATTTTCCGGACGACGAACTCACTGCACATCGAAAAGACGGGTCGTGGACCAATGCCTTAGATCCCGTAACGTATCATTTTCAACCGCTTCGAGAAATTCATCTGGACCCGAGCGTCAAATCTGGATTGGCTTCTCCCTCGAATCCCATGTATTCGTGGATTCTCGCCGGAATCGCCCTTACGATCTTGATTTTGGCATGTATAAATTTTACCACGTTATCTATTGGTCGGTCGGCGTCCCGAACCCGAGAAATTGCACTTAGAAAAGTTGTCGGGGCGCAGCGTATGCAGTTAATCGGGCAGTTTGGAGGCGAAGCGGCTTTAATGAGTTTCGTTGCTCTTGGGTTAGGTTTTCTCCTATCCGCCGTTCTTCTCCCCACGTTTAACCAACTTGCGAACAAAGAACTGACCTTTGGAGGCAGTGGAGCGTGGATGATTCCGGTTGGGCTCATTGGATTGGGAATATTGGTCGCGCTGTTGTCCGGCTTTTATCCGTCCATGGTCCTGTCTCGATTTCAACCGACCGATATGCTGCGTAAACAGTCTCGTTTGGGAGGGTCGCATCGCCTGACGACGGGCTTAGTACTGTTCCAATTCACCCTTTCCATAGCCCTCATTGCAGGAACGTCGATCATGTCAAGGCAGATGCGCTATTTGCAAACGGTCGATATCGGATACGATAAGGATCATGTGGTGTTGGTATCTGCTAACGGCACGGATTCCGAGCAATTCCTGTCTCGCATGCGGACTGAACTTCAAGACCAGCCGGACATTGAGGGCGTTACGGCCATGACGAATGCGTTTTCGCACGGTTGGAGTAGTAACGGCTGGACGTACAAGGACCGCCAAGTTTCAGCCTATGTGTATCGAATCGAAACCAACTTTCTAGGCGTAATGGGTATTCCCCTTACGGAGGGTAGGAATTTTGATCCGCAGAGGTCACTGGATTCCACCAGATCGGTCATTGTGAATGAGGCCATGGTGCGCACGTTGGAACTTGCAGATCCGGTCGGACAACCCCTATACGGTTTTGGCGGCGGCGAAAATGGCGATGCCACTATCGTTGGCGTCGTGAAAGACTTCAACTTTCTATCCCTCCATGAAGAAGTTTTGCCGATGGTTTTCATCTTAGATCCGAGATATTCGATTGGAGAGGTCCTGATCCAGATTCGACCTGAAAATATTCAGGCGACCATTCAAAAAATCCAAAACGTTTGGGATCAGCACGCCCCGGAAATTCCATTTCAATACTCATTTTTGGATGATGATCTGAACAAACAGTATCAAAGCGAAGCCAGGTGGTCCAAAATTATTTTCTATTCAGCGATTTTTGCGGTACTGATAGCTTGTTTGGGCTTATTTGGATTGGCGTCATTGTCAGTAGCCAGTCGAACCAAGGAGATTGGTATCAGACGAGTTATGGGGGCCAACACAGCCAGTATCGCCGCTCTTTTATCCAAAGGATTCATTCGAATTGTAATCGTAGCTGTTGCGTTTGCTATCCCCATAACGTGGATAGCCGCTTCTAAATGGCTTGATAACTTCGCCTTTAGAATCGACATTGGCTTTTGGGTCTTTGTGATTTCGGCCCTACTGGCCATCTCTGTAGCCTTATTAACTGTCAGCTTCCAAACGATTCGAGCCGCGGGTGCGAACCCCATCGAGTCCTTGAAAGTGGATTAACACTTCTTCGAATCCCGATGATTTCTTTCCTGAATCGAGCTGGTTTACTGATTTTAGTAATCCTTGGAATGGGCTGCAGCGAAGCGAGTGCGCCAGGCACGTGGCGGGTCGTCTTCGATAAATAGCTAACGGTCTCAGTCCATTCATCGGGCTTCGGAAGACTTATTAGCGGAAGGTAAATGGTCATGATTTCGCTCACGCAATGATGCGGTAAAACGGCTTTCAGAAGCCGACAGACGAATAACTAACCTGATTCAAAATACGTCTGTTTTTGATGTTCTCGATTGAATTCGGGGGTAAGTTTTTGACCGACTTGTACCACCAGCGCGGTGACTGCTACCCACAGATGTTTTTTCTTCTCGTGGTCATGGATCTAACGTGTGAATTCAAGGCAATCATCGTATTTATCCGCTCCAATTGAGACTAAAACAAAAAAAGGGCCGTTCAATCCCTTATTAGGTTCTCTTTCCGTTTTGTGGACTGCTGTTGAAAGATTAGATTGCGCGAGAGCGACATCCTCCCGCCACGCTGTCATTCAACATTTTGAGGCCTGTTTCGCACGCTGAACAGGCCCCACGAAGCGCGATATTTTTGCCGTTTAAGCGCCGAACGTGATACAGGCAGCCATCCTTTCTATACGTAATTCGATGAAAAAACGATTCCACCGCTCCGCATGTCTACTTGTTGGATCTCTGACATTTCTAACATTAGCAGCCGCACCGATCCAAGGTCAAGATTGGATCAAAAGCATGCCCGGGTATGATCAGTATGAGAGCATGCGCACGCAGATCCCAGGATCATTCGTCTCAGGAAGCATCAATCCGACGTGGGCTGAGGACAGCGGCTCATTTGAGTACACCTATAACGGGAAAAAATTCAAGTACGATGTAAAGACCAAAAAGGCAACCGAATTGGAGGGTGCTGCTGCGCCTGACGGTGGGCGGTTTGGTCGCGGCGGTGCAGGTGGTCCGGCAAGGGGCCGTCAGTTTGATTCCGCTGATTCTCCCGACGGGAAACTCAAGGCTTTTTATCGGGATCGTAATATGTTTTTGAGCGATGCCGACGGATCAAACGAAAAAGTCCTCACCACTGACGGAAACGCTGATACACGGATCAAAAACGGTTCGGCTAGCTGGGTTTATGGCGAGGAGCTAGGCCAACGGACAGCCATGTGGTGGTCCTCCAACAGCAGTAAAGTGGCCTATTTCAGATTTGATGACAGCGGCGTGCCCGACTATCAGCTTCAAATGGACCAAACCAAAATTCAGAGCTCTCTAGATATTGAAGCGTATCCTAAAGCCGGCGTAACGAATCCAGTGGTAGACCTATTCGCGTACGACGTGGCTACGGGTAAAACGACCAAAATGGACATCCGAGATGGGAAGCCCATGTCGGACGACGTGGTCGGCCATTACGTATATAACGCGTCTTGGACTCCGGACGGCAAAGAACTGCTCGTAAATCGGACGAACCGCTGGCAAAACATCCTGGAAATCGCAGCATGTAGCCCTGAAACCGGTAAATGCCGTGTTGTGATTCACGAAGAATGGCTAGAAAGCTGGGTCGATAATACTCCAACCATGCAGTTTTTAGCCGATGGTAAGCGTTTTATTTGGGAATCTGAAAGGTCGGGCTGGCTCAACTACTACCTGTACGACTTGAGTGGAAACCTATTATCGACCTTAACAAAGCACAATTTTGAAGTCGCTGGTATTGTTAGCGTGGACGAAAAAGCGAATGCACTCTGGTACATGGCACGTTCGGGCGATAATCCAATGAAATTACAGCTGCACCGGGTGGGTCTCGATGGAAAAGGAGACAAACGGATAACCGATCCAACCCTAAACCATGCGGTTCGGCCATCTCCAAATAACAAATTGTTCGTCGATATAGCCCAGACAACGGAAAATCCACCGGTTTCAAGTCTTATAGATGCCAATGGGAAGGTGATAGCCGAACTGGCAACCAGCGACTTAACGCGTTTTAGAGAACTCGGTCTTCATAATGCCGAACTATTCACTTTCAAGGCTGCAGATGGAGTCACGGATCTTTACGGGATGCTTAGCAAACCGTCAAATTTTGACCCCTCGAAAGAGTACCCGCTCCTGATAAGCGTTTATGCAGGTCCGAAAACAAACGGAGCCCGCGAAACATTTGGCGCAAGCAACGCACTGGCTGAATACGGATTTTTGGTGGCATCGCTCGATTCTCGGAGTGCGGCTGGTCGGGGCAAGCGATTCCTTGACGCCATTTATCAGAAATTGGGAACGGTCGAAATCGACGATCAGGCCGCCGGCGTCAAAGCACTTCGGACGCGCCCGTATGTGGATGGATCTCGCGTGGGTATTTTTGGTACATCCTATGGTGGATATGCATCGGCCATGGCTTTGGTGCGCTATCCTGATGTGTTTCAAGCGGCTTCGTCGTCGTCTCCCGTAACCGATTGGCGCCACTACGATACCATTTATACGGAGCGTTACATGAGAACGCCCCAAAACAACACCTCAGGATATGACGAAGGGTCTGTAATGACGTATGCTGGCGACCTTCAAGGCCGTTTGATGTTGTACTATGGAACGGCGGATAACAATGTGCATCCGTCTAATATGATGCAACTGATTGACGCTCTTCAAAAAGCAAACAAGAGCTTTGAAGTTCAAGTTGGCCCGGATAGAGGGCATTCTGGCATAAATCAGTACCGAATGATGGAGTTTTTCATCGATAATTTGGTGATTCGGCCTTCCGCAATGCAAAACCACAACTAAATTAGGGCGGCGGGAAAACAACGGACGTTGTTTTCCCGCCCATTTTTTCATCATTTAACTTATTGGACGTATAGGTCTACCCGATTGAATCAAGAGGGTCAGACAGCGCGAGGATATCGACACGAAAAATTATGCCATTGAAGGCGGCACTGCCGGTTACAAACGTCTTCAACTTATATCGAAGGTTTTAAAACCTACAACTCAGAATCTGCTTCGCTCCGCGGGCTTAAGACGAGAAATGTCCTGTCTAGATGTAGGATGTGGAGGAGGAGCGGTCACCCTTGATCTGGCTCGACTCGTTGGTCCTAATGGTCGGGTGGTTGGTCTAGACTTTGACCCGGTCAAACTTGAACATGCCAGACAAGATGCGCTTGAAAAGCACGTCGATAACGCATTTTTTGTAGAAGCCGATGTTACAGAGCTTGAGGACGTGAACTTATACGACCTCATTTATTGCCGCTTTCTACTTTCACATGTGAAAGATCCCGTGGCTATGTTGGCCAAGCTTTTCAGAGCGTTAAAGGCTAAAGGCGTATTGGTCATTGAAGATGTGGACTTTAGGGGCCATTTTTCCTACCCAAAAAATGCCGCTTTTGACCGATACGTTGATCTTTTTCAACAACTGGCTAAAAAGAACGACACCAACCCAAATATTGGCCGGAAATTGCATGCCATGATGGTGGATGCGGGGTTGGTGAACTTAGAAATTACGCTGGCAGATCTAGTTTTTGACAAGGGTGATGGCAAAACGACGGCCAAAGTTACCCTCGATGCCATTGCTCCGGCTCTTTTGAAGGCGGGCTTGGTGGAAAAAGCGGAATTAGCAACCATCGGGGAAGAACTCGACAAGTTCACAAAGAGCAAGCGTACCCTAGTCAGCATGCCCCGCATCTTTCAAGTATGGGGTACCAAGGTCAAGTAATACCCTGCTTGACGTCAGGAAGCGCTGGATATACTTCAAACGAAAAAACTAGTCAAACATCGATGTTTGGCTTTGCCCACTTTCTATATCCAGTAATTTCCTCTTTCGGTGCAATCCGCCCCCGTATCCCGTTAGCGACCCATCCGAACCGATAATCCGATGGCAAGGAATAACGATTGATATCCGGTTGTCTCCGTTGGCTCGGGCAACCGCGCGAACAGCTTTGGGATCGCCGATCCATGTGGCCAGATCGAGATAGGAGGCAGTTTTACCGTAGGGAACGGTAAGAAGGGCGTTCCAAACTTTTTGCTGAAATTCCGTCCCCGGAAATTGGATGGGCACCGTGAACTGGCTCAACGTGCCATCGAAATAAGCCGATAGCTCTTGCCTCATGTGAGTCAACAGCGGATTGGACTCGGGCACAAAGACGCATGAAAATCGTTTTTGAATGCGAGCTAGTTGGGTTGGAAGCATCGGTCGATCTACGAACTCCAAAACTACGATGGCCTCATCTGTGGCCCCGGCCAGCATCGGCCCCAAAGGGGTACCTATTCGATCCAGAAATACGACGGTCGAATCCGAGGCGCTACTGGCTGAGTGACCTGTAAACTTCTTAATGGCATCCGTAAATCCTGCCATCGATTCGTATCCTACTTCGAATGCCGTTCCTGTTACACTGTCCCCGTTTTTCATATTCCCCATCGCTTTTCCCAAACGCCTGGCACGGCTGTATGCGTGAAATGTCATCCCGTAATGGGATTTGAACCATCTTCTGGCTCTCTCTGGTTCGATGTTCAAGTTACGTAGATCCTGATCTATCCATCTCCTAGCCGGATCTTGATCAACCTTTTCAAGAAGCTCGGTAATCCAGTCGGGGACTACGTCAAGGTCTTCCAGCGGCCGACATCGTTTACAGGGCCGAAACCCGCCGTCCAGCGCATCTTTCACCGTTTTAAAAAACGTCACATTTTCTGGCTTTGGCTTGCGCGCTTTTCACTACCGGAAAATCAACATCAAATTGCATTAGTTGCGCCTTTTTAGAATGCCTAGGACTCGGTCTTGGAGGGTAGCTTTTTTGTCTCTTTCATGATAATGCCACTGATTCCTCCAGAAAGAGCCGTTAACACCCCAACGGTCCCAATGGCCCAGCCAATTCCGAATTGGTCCGAAAGTATGCCTGCCAATAGTGCCCCAACCACATACCCCCCATCTCTCCAGAGTCGATAAACTCCGATTGACGAAGCGCGCCAACTGGGATGAACAACATCGCCAATGGCAGCCAACAAGGTCGGATAGACAAGGGCCGTCCCAACTCCTAACAATATCATGGAAAGGGAAAGGATGATAAATGAATGCCCAAGCAAAATCAGGCCAATCCCGGCTGCTTGAATGGTCATTCCCCATACAATCAGCGGTTTTCGACCGACTTTGTCCGATAAAGCACCCGTCCCTAATTGACCGAGACCCCAAACCGCCGGATAAAGAGCCGCCAATAGTCCTATTTCTTTGAGCCCCAATCCCAGCGACGCGAAGTAAATAGGAAAGAGCCCCCAAGCCATACCATCGTTCAGATTGTTGACCAATCCAGCTTGACTTACTGAAAACAAGGTTGGATTCTCCCAGCTAGTTATCCGAAATACTCGAGCAAAACTCGGCTTATCCGCCTCACCCCCGTTGCCCTCCTGTCGGGCTTCCAACGCCGCAAATGCCTTGGTTTCCCGGACGAAAACCACGGTCAAGAGCAGGCCTAGTACGGCAAACAGAAGGCCCAAATAGAACGGATATGGGCGAATGGAATAAGTGGCCGCGATGTAACTCGATGCAAAAGCGGCAAGCGATACCGCTACATACCCCGCCGATTCATTTAGTCCCATGGCCAGGCCCCGTTGTTTTGGACCAACCAGATCAATTTTCATGACTACCGTACTGGACCAAGCCAGCCCCTGATTGATGCCCAACAACAGGTTGGCGGCAACCACCCAGGACCAGGAGGGAGCCCACATGATCAACAGGGGAACGGGAATTCCTATCAACCACCCAGCTACCAGCACCCTTTTTCGCCCGTATCGATCGGCCCATGCTCCAGCAAAAAGGTTCGCAATGGCTTTTGCCAATCCAAAAGAGGCGATAAAGGATAAAATGGCCATTTTGGACGCAATACCAAACGCGTCCTCGGCCAACAGGGGAAGAACGGCTCGTTCTATTCCCACCATACCTCCGACAAACGCGTTCACCAAAACGAGCAGCAAAAATTGCTGCCAGTTTTCAGATAATCCGAGTTTTATTTCTCGAGGCACTCTTTTAGTCCGGCGAAGTGGTTGGCTAAACGTCGACACCAAGGTAGCGAATGTTGAGGATTTCCTTCGTCCACCTCCTTGTGCATTAGCCGTGCGCCCCGTTAATTAGCTCTCCACTCATTCACACCCGATGCATTATGAAGTACGACGGCATTTCGAAGTCCAGGCGTCATTTCGTGACTACCGCCCCTTTAGCCATTTTGGGAGCCGTCGCTGCTTGTAACACGCCCGGACAGGACACTCCCTCTCAACAGGACACCGCTACCCCAGGAGCGCCCCCAACCTTTGGAACGTTGGCAGAAACGGGCCCTGAGGTCACCAATTCGACGTTTATTGAGGCCGAAAAGCTGGTACAGTTTACCATGGAGCCAAGTGAACGGGCCATGGCGGTAGATGCTTGGGGGCGATCGATGGCGGGGCTGATGGAACGGCGCACAGGACCCCGCAAAATGACGATTGGGCCTGAGGTACATCCTGGCTTTGTTTGGAATCCCGTGCTGCCAGGCGTAACCGTGCCTAGCTTGAAGGAGCGATTTGTTCGATCGAATGAAGATCCGGGGCCACTTCCAACAAAAGATGCGGATATCGCGTTTGCGCCGGTTTCGCAGCTTTCGAGGTGGATCGAAGCGAAAAAACTGACGTCCGAACGACTAACTCGCATTTATATCGATCGCATTGACCGATTTGACCCGCAATTGCAATGTGTTATTACCCTTTTAAGGGAGGAAGCCCTTGCAGCGGCTAAGGTTGCTGATAAAGAGATTGCAGCGGGCCGCTATCGCGGCCCGCTGCATGGAATCCCATGGGGTGCTAAAGACCTGCTCGATACCGCTGGAATCCCTACGACCTACGGCGCCGAGCCCTTCCGAAACCGCGTACCGGAAACCGATTCTACCGTCGTAAAGCGTTTGCGTGAAGCGGGGGCCATCCTGCTAGCCAAACTGAGTCTGGGTGCGCTGGCACTCAACGACGAGTGGTTTGGAGGGTCAACGGTCAATCCTTGGCTTCCGGAAGAGGGAGCGTCTGGATCGAGTGCCGGGCCAGGCGCAGCAACAGCCGCCGCATTAGTTGGCTTTTCGATTGGAAGCGAGACCGGCGGTTCAATCATTAGCCCTTCCATGCGGTGTGGCGTTGCAGGCCTGAGACCTACGTTTGGACGGGTTTCCCGTCACGGTGCCATGACGCTGTGTTGGTCCTTCGATAAAATTGGACCGATGACTCGCACGGTGGAGGACGCCATGTTGGTGCTGGGGGCCATATCTGGATTTGACGAGGGCGACATGGGGAGCGTGCCAAGTGTTCTTGACTATGACGCGAAAGCGCCCATTAAAGGCCTCAAGGTCGGCTACTTCCCCGCTTGGATGAACGAAGCGCCGGCAACGGAAGTAGATCGCGAAGCGCTTAAAAAGCTGGAGGGTCTTGGCCTCAAGCCGGTGCCTGTCACCCTGCCCGATTGGCCCTTCCAGTCCCTTTGGCTGTTGGTTTTTGCAGAGGCCGCGGCTTCGTTTGAAGACCTTACCTTAAGCGGAAAAGACGCCACCATGAAAATGCAGCGCCCAGACGCTTGGCCCAATCTATTTAGGGAAGCCCGATTTCTATCGGCCGTAGACTTCGTTCAGGCAGATAGAATGCGGCGCATGGTATGCCTCGAAATGGCTCGTATTTTCTCAGAGGTCGACCTCCTTCTCCTTCCTTCCCTTCGAGATGAAGGCCTTTCCATTGGCAATTCCACTGGTCACCCGTCCCTTACCATCCGTACGGGATTTGTTAACGTGACGAAGGCCCGAAGCGACTGGGCTCCGGGTCCAGACATGATCATTCCTGAATTTGAAACTCCGCGCCGCGTTCCGCACGGAGTTACCTTGCTTGGACGCCTGTTCGACGAGGGTACCATTGGACGCGTTGGGGCAGCGCTTGAACGAGCAACTGGTGCTTGGAAAGAACGCCCCACCGGATTTTAATAACCCACGACTATCCATTTTTTCACCTCCATACGACTATGAAATATCTACTGTCCATCATCGCTCTATTACTATTTGCAACAGCCCCTACCGTCCAGGCCCAAGATCTTGTGGCTATTCGAGCGGGGGCTATGTTGGACGTGGAAACGGGCCAAGTTCATCGTAACGTCGTGCTCCTTATTCGGAATGGTCGCATCGAAGCCGTGGGAGCGAATGTGGCCGTGCCAAAGGGGGCGGAAGTTATTGATCTTTCCGATCAGTTCGTATTGCCTGGCTTGATGGACGCCCACACCCACTTGCTGATTCAACCAGATTACGCATCCAACAATCCGATTTTGAACAAGTCCATTCCGTTTAGGACCGCCGAGGGAATTGCTGCCGCCAAAGCCACGCTCCTGGCTGGCTTTACAACTATTCGCGATATGGATTCAGAGGGCGCCGACTGGGCTGATGTGGCTATTCGTGACGCTATTGATAAGGGACTCGTACCAGGACCGCATTCACAAGTGGCCACACGCGCCCTTTCCATAACGGGTGGGTATATGAACCAAAATGGACTCGCTCCTCAGATAGATGTGCCCCAATTTGGTTTTTTGGCTGATTCTGACGACGCCATCGTGGCAGAAATTCGGCGGGAATACAAGTACGGCACCAATTGGATCAAACTTTATGCGACGGGAACGACGCGGCACATAAATCTAGCCGACATGACGCCTTTACCTCAGTTTGATCGGGATCAGATTGCGCTCGTTATAAAAGAAGCCGCTCGATTCAGAATTCCGGTAGCTGCGCACGCTTACGGCGGCCCTGGTGCCTACGACGCGGTCGATCTCGGCGCCCGCTCCATTGAGCACGGAATGCTATTGGACGATAAAACCTTAGACTTAATGGTCCAGAAGGGCACCTTTTGGGTACCAACCATTTCAGTTTACATGACCGAAGGATTGCCGGCTGAATGGAGTGCACGCACCACGGCTATTGTTAAGGCACACAAAGCCACCTTTGCGCGCGCGTACAAAAAAGGCGTGCGCATTGCGTATGGAACCGATGCGGGCGCCATCCCCCACGGCGAAAATGCGATCGACTTTGCACTTATGGTTGATTATGGGATGAGCACGATAGACGCCATTCGGTCTGCTACTATCGTTACTGCCGACCTAATGGGTCTCACAGAAGAGACCGGACGACTTTCTCCCGGAATGGCAGCAGACATTATCGCAGTCGAAGGAAATCCATTGGATGATATCACGCAATTAAAACATGTTTCCTTTGTGATGAAGGCCGGCCACGTCTACAAAAATTAAGTCTTTGGAGCTAAAGCGGGAATCCCACCATCCATGTGCATATGAACCAAGAAACCGTCGGTATTCTGCTTTTTAACGAAGTGGAGGTGCTGGATTTTGCAGGTCCCTATGAGGTCTTTTCTCGGACTCGACTTAACCCTGGTATCCAATCTCGCCGTTCAGATGAGTCAGCCCCATTTCGCGTTTTTACGGTATCCGCGACCTTAAACGCTGTTGAAGCAACGGGCGGATTACGCGTGCTACCGGATTTTGACTTTGCCACTGTTCCAAAAATCGACATTCTGGTCGTTCCGGGTGGGTTCGGAACGCGTGGTCTTCTGAACGACACCCCGGTTTTGTCTTGGATAGCGAAGGTGGGCGCCGGTGCGCAACTGGTAACTTCAGTATGTACCGGCTCCCTCCTGTTGGCCAAAGCAGGATTCCTTTCTGGAAAACGTGCCACTACGCACTGGGGAGCCGTTCAATTGTTGGCCGAAGTGGACCCAACTATTAGGGTTCAATCAGATCAGCGGGTTGTTAAGGACGGCATCTATACATCGGCTGGAGTATCTGCTGGAATCGATATGGCTTTAGATGTCGTGGAGTCCAAACACGGAAAAGCCGTTGCCGACGATACCGCCCACTACATGGACTACCCGCGGCACGTAGGTTGAACCAAAGGACGCTTCAAATCCAAAAGGGGAGAACCAGTACTGAACAGTAGATAAGGAGCCTTCTAACCATGAGAACACGCCAATTTTAGAGGAAAGGCCGAGGAGGACAGCTAAAATGTACTAAAGTGGGGGTTTATAAGTGTTGCTTATTCTTATGGAAGCAATCAAACCGCTTGGTTACAGCTATTTGCTTAAAAGAGACAGAAACATCGTTAAGCCCATGTAGGCTGGACGCGTTTGCCGGCTCATTGGCCAGGTGAGACCTTTTGTAACGTGGGGAAGCTCCTGGAAATTCTTGATTTCGTTTTAAGCTTTGTTACCTTGCTTCCCACCAGCCCTGCGACCTTCCGTTTATAACGTGTCATCATGAACATCCAGTTTCGAATCAGAAAAGTAGTTGCTTTATTAGTTGCCATTTGTAGTTCAGCAGTGCTCAGCGCGCCAGCGCTTCATGCCCAAGACATACTAGCCGATATTTTTGATGAGGGCATGAATCGATCGCAAATAATGGAGTCTATTAGTTGGCTGACGGACGTTTCTGGAGGAAGACTAACCAACTCTCCGTCCATGTTTAAAGCCGCTTCCTGGACCCAGCGTCGGCTAAATGAATGGGGGATACAGGACGTGTGGACGGAAGAATGGGGGCCATTTGGTCAGGGGTGGTCGAACGAAAAAGCATGGGTCCGAATGGTTGAACCTGATGCTCAGGCGCTCATCTTCAACGTGGTAGAATGGACCGAAGGAACCAATGGCATCGTTTCGGGGCCAGCCATATTAGTGTCAGATATATGGAATCAAGCCGATTTGGATCGATA
>CALEEY010000243.1 GCA_937877085.1 uncultured Bacteroidota bacterium | reverse complement strand
TTTTGTAGCAACAATAACCACCGGAAGGGTCATAATGGCTAATGTCAAGCTTGCTGCCAGGATGCTGGTCCCAAACCCCGCAAAAAGAACGAAAGCGCCCAGACCAAACAACGCGTGAACAATAGAAGGAACACCGGCCAGATTTATAATGGCCAGGTTGATCAGGCGAGTTAATAGGTTATCGGGTGCGTATTCACTCAGATATATGGCTGCGGCAATCCCTAACGGGACGGAAAAAACAAGAGCTAAGGAAACCAGAAATATGGTACCTAATAGGGCGGGAAACACGCCACCCTCTGTCATCCCTTTTATTGGGAATGCGGTTAGGAATTCCCACGAGATAGCCGGTCCGCCCCGAATTATCAGCAGCGAAAGGATAATGATCACTGGAAGAATGAGCAACGCCGTCATGAGTAAAAAGAGGGCTCTCCATCTTTTCTCTATGGCGTAATTGCGAACATTGTGATGGGTCTTTGAAAACATGTTCACTTCCTCCTAATTCCGCGGACCATGATATCGGCCGTAAGGTTGATGATGAAAGTGATTAAGAATAGAAATATCCCTAATGTAAACAGGGCACCGTAATGGTCGGATCCGACCGCGGTTTCGCCTAATTCGGCAGCGATCGTAGCCGTCAAAGCGCGAACGGAGTCAAATACACTACCGGGTATATTAATGGAGTGCCCACTAGCCATCAGAACCGCCATAGTTTCTCCAAAGGCCCGGCCAATTCCCAACAAAACAGCCGAAACTAGGCCGTTTTTTGCAGCCGGGAGCACCACCTTTACAATTACTTGCCATTTCGTCGCGCCCATGGCTTCGGCAGCTTCGCGGTATTTATCAGGAACTGCTTTTAGGGCATCCTCGGCAATGGTCGTCATAATGGGAGCTGCCATCAGGCCAAGAATGACGCCTGCATTGAGCACGTTTAATCCAACGGGGACGTTAAACAGCTGAATAATCAGGCCATTCATTATGGTTAGGCCAATAAAACCCCATACAACAGAAGGAATGGCAGCAAGCAGCTCTACTAACACCTTAAGGGATTCCCGCGTCTTTCCTGTCGCAAATTCTCCGATATAAATAGCCGCGCCTAGCGAAAACGGAATAGCAATTAACATAGCCATTCCTGTGATGCTCGCCGTGCCCACAATCAGAGCAAATGCTCCAAAAGTTTCTCGAGTTTCTGACGTTGGGCGCCAATTCAACGAGGTAAAAAATTCAACCACGTCAAAACGTCCAAAGACAAACGAAAAACCTTCTTTTGAAATAAATACGAAGATGCCGATGATGAATATGACGGCTGAAATGCCACCCACAAACATCAAAACCTGTACTGATCGGTCGAGATACCACGAAAAATCTCGACGATCCAAGTGGGCGATCTCTTTTGGTTTTATTGAACTCATACTAAAGGCGTTGCTTCGACAGCAGGTCCTCTTACCAGTTGAACGACTGACGATACTTTTTCCGATAGAAAATGAAACAAATCTACCAAATTATCTTCGTTTGGAGTTTTCCAACTGACCACGCAACATCCATAGGGGACCTTTGGCATGAAGTCCCCTATGGATGAATTAATGCATATAAAAATATCGTGGCTTTTCCACTCGGTTTGGGAAATGTCAAACGGAGATGGATCGAGCCCACTAAGATCCAAACCCGTTTTTTGGCACATTTCGACCACGTCGCTCCGAAGACCACCTGAAGGTAGGAGTCCGGCGCTGTTGGCTATGATTCGATCTGCATAGAACTTCCTGCAAAGTGCCACGGCGATTTGTGTCGCCCCATCATCCTTTTTGTCGAGAAATAAGAGTTTAAAACGCCGCCGCTGCTTGTTTTTGCCAGTTCTGGTGAAAACGACTTCCTCGCAAAGGTTTTTGGCTTGGTCACTCACTCGTTCGATCAAATTGATGATATTCAATCGTGCAAAAAGGTCTTTACGGTGCAAGTCGACCTTTTCTGATGAAACCAAGTCTGAATAGGCGAGCAGAAATTCCCGGTCAACCTTTTTGGCAACGTCCGAAGTTTCCTTAGCCAGCGCTTCATCTTGATCTTCATATGCCTTTACAGCATTTGAGAGCATCTCAAGTGCATCGTAAGCCATGACTTGCAGGTCATCCCGAAATGCCCCCGCCAACTCATAGTCGAGGTGTGCAGCCTCCTTCGATATGGTCGCTGCATAGTCTCCCAATCGCTCCATCAGGATGATTGTTCGAAGTGACGACGAAATAAATCTCAAATGGCCTGCAGACGGAAGGTGCTTGGCTATGAACCGGTGGCACTCTAAGTTGAGCTCATCGACCTTTCGGTTAATAGGATGATCACCTAAAACCGTTTGGTACGAAAGCTCCTTGTTGCTGCTTAGAAGTGCCTCGATTGCATTGCTGAGGCCATTGCTAATCGTTTTGCCCAAATCAGATATGCCCGATCGGATACTGTTTAGGTCATGTTCCAGTCTTTGTTCGTAATGAGACATAGTCGTCGTTCAAATTGGAGGTTCAAGGGGCCGCATCCTTGATTACATAGCAGGCGCGCTACACGTAGGAGTCGTGGCAGGTGAATATCCCATACCAAGAATAATGCATTGACCATCGTTGCTCAATATCCAATTTAAATATTCTGCGACAGCACCTTCTGGTTCTCCAGCAGTATACATAAACAATGGACGCGCAATCGGATAGGATCCATCGAGTGCCGAGTCGATCGTTGGAGCAACACAAGGTGAATCTGCTTCCGACACGACGCATGGCATTTTAACTTCATCCGACGCATAAGCAAGACCACTGTAACCGATCGCGCATGCAGTATGCATAACGAGATCTACGACGTCTTTTGAGCCGTGCATATCGCGCGATCCTAGTTTGAAGTCACTTTCTTCCAATACGGCTTCACGGAAGTATGCATACGTTCCCGAGTTATTCTGACGGCTTACACGAACGATTTCGTCACTGTCACACCCTGGAACCGTAACTCCAAGCTGAGACCATTTCTCTATCGTTCCACCATCGCCGTAGATGGCTTTGAGTTGTTGAAGAGAAATCTCATTGATCGGATTTGATGGATGAAGAAAGATCGCGAGGGCGTCATATCCAACAATGTGCTGTTTTGGAGCATGGCCAGCAGCAACCAAATCTACTTTTTCTGACTCTTTCATTTCCCTTGAAGAGTTGGCAATGTCAACCGTGCCGTTCATGAGAGCAGCGATTCCGGTTCCCGATCCGCCGCCTGTAACCGCGACCGCTACATTAGGGTTTACCGTTTGATAGGCTTCGGCCCATGCCTGGGCAACATTCACGAGGGTATCGGAACCTTTGTTCTGAATAACGGCGCGGGTCGATCCTTCTTCAGGACGGCCACAACCAAAACTCAAAAGGGCCAATACAGGGATAATCAGGAAGTAATTTTTTGTACGCATCTTGAATTTCTGTGTTTACAGAGATTTAGGGTGTAGTGAGTAGTTAAAAAGAAGCGACAACGGTTAGGCGACCCGTGAGAGTTGCGTCGTTGTCCACATCGTTTTTATCAAAAAGGAGGTTGGGAATGATCTCGATACCTTTTTCAGGCCTAAAGCTATAGCCCAAAATCAGCCAGTTGTTTTGTGTAGACGTGCCGATATTGTCTCGATCGATCAGGTCGTACCGAGCAATAAGCCGTCCGGTGTCGTTTACATCGTAATAACCAAAAAACGATGCTCCGATCCTGGTGTCTTCGTCGTTCGCAGCATCGATCGTTTTGGGATTTACAAATCCTTCCACGCCAATGTGTAGTGCGTCCATCGAGTACCCTACAAAGAGATTACCAGAGACCGAGCTTCCACCGTTAAACTGATAGTAATCTCCTCCCAGGGTCATGTTGAGGTTTTCGGTGGGATAGAATTCTAGCTGACCGTATAGCCTCTTGAATTTATCCGTTTCAGCCTTTTCGCCAGAATTGTTGGCAAACATCAGTCCGTATTTCACTTTGCCATTGCTCGTGAGGGGGCCGTTAAAGGCAATACCCATATCTCTAGAACTAGCAACCTTGCCCCGATCCATAAGGGTCGCTTCTAGACCTCGGTAACCCCATTGTTTTTCCGAAACTAGCCACATTGGGGGAGGACTAATGCCAAAAATGACGTTATGACCTTCGCCGAGAGCGCTTTTCCAACGAACATAAAGGTCTTTGACAAAAGCGGCGGGCTTCCCGTTGGAAGCGGTGGCGTTGTCCGTTGCTTCTAATCGGAATCGACCATCAAAGGTATCGGACAACTTGAAATCAGAGGTCAAATAGATTCTTCTGAAGTCGAATCCATTTTCGCCGTCCCGAGCGCCTTCTGGCGACGAAAACGTATAAGCGTAGTCAGAAAAAATGGTGCCGCTTAATTTAATCGTTGATTGGGCGAAGGCGCTGTTGGTTGCCAGCAGCATCAGAGCGCAAGCCAAGCAAACGTTTAAAGAGATCTTTTTCATTTATGACTCTAAGTAAAATGAGGGTGACGATCATTTACTTGAGTAAGCTTGCGTTTCGATAAAAGAAATGCTAGCCATTCAATAGACATTCCATCCTGTAAATCAAGAAGGAATACTCAATAGTACGAAGGCAATGTTACCTTATTGTTAACTGTCTGTGTGCGAACAATGAAGTTCAAGGTTTCTACGGAAAGTGGATTTTATTATGGACGGCTCGATTGAAAGGCGTGTTTGCAGGGGCTTTTATTACTGCATTGGTCCAATCTTCGTCAGAGACAACCGTTCTTTCAGTTGGATTTATTTCCTCCGGCCTCACGACGCTATCCGAGAGTTTCTGAGTGACTATGGTATCGGCTAGCACCTTATCTGCGAAGGTAGCGGCGGAGGTACAGCTTTTCTTAAACGTTAAAGCGGTACATAAACAGCGCATTTCGAGAAGTGTGCAGGATTGGAATACGGAAACAAACGGTAACGATTAAGCCGTTGGCA
>CALEEY010000242.1 GCA_937877085.1 uncultured Bacteroidota bacterium | reverse complement strand
GAGACAATATCCACCGATCCATTTCCGGCCTGCTGGCCACCGGAACAGGGTTCGAATAGGTAAAACCATCGACGTTCGCATAGGTAGCGAAAAAGGAATACACGTTTGAAATGGTATTAAAAAACTTTCGCTGCGTTTCGACAATGCCCCGCTCCGAAAACTTAAGGTTTTCCCACGGCGGCGTATTGCTCATCATATACCAGCGGATTACATCCACCCCGTATTTTTCGATGAGAGCAAACGGATCCACCGCGTTTCCCTTGCTCTTGGACATCTTTTCGCCATTTTCGTCCAGAACAAGTCCGTTTACAACGACGTTTTTATACGCGAGATCGTCCATTACAATGGTTGAAATCGCGTGCATGGTGTAAAACCAACCGCGCGTCTGGTCAACGCCTTCAGCGATAAAATCGCCGGGGAAATTTCGCTCAAACAGATCCTTGTTTTCAAACGGATAGTGCCACTGGGCGAACGGCATGGCCCCTGAGTCGAACCAAACGTCGATCAGGTCTTCTACCCTCCGCATGGTGCCTCCGTCGGGCGCAGGCCACGTCAGATTGTCGACAAATGGGCGATGAAGGTCAACTTCTTCGTCCCGCTCTGGCAATTGATGGCCACACTTCGCGCGCAAATCTGCAATCGAACCAATAAACTCGATGTATTCCGAATCGGGTTTGTCCGACTGCCAGATAGGTAACGGTGTGCCCCAGTATCGACGGCGCGAAAGCGCCCAATCCACATTATTTTTGAGCCAATCGCCAAAGCGACCAGTACCAATACCCGCTGGCTGCCAATTGATTTGGTTATTCAACTCGATGAGCCGCTCCTTGACGGCCGTCGTTCGGATGAACCAGGAGTCTACCGGATAGGACATTAACGGAGTTCCCTTCCTCCAATCATGGGGGTAGTTGTGGAGGTAGGTTTCATGACGATAAAGCAATCCGGCATCTCTCAGCGCTCTGGAAAGAACTTTATCAGCATCTTTGAACCACATTCCAGAAACGATGGTAATCTCTTCGTTAAACAATCCGTCCGGCTGAACGGCGTTTAACATGGGGAGTCCCTCCTTTTTCGAGGTCTCAAAATCTTCGGCGCCAAACGCAGGGGCCGTGTGCACGATTCCCGTTCCATCTTCGGTCGAGACGTAATCAGCTGGCACCACCCGCCACGCGTTTTCCGTTCCTTCTGTGCCCACAAAGTAGTCAAACAATGGCTCATAGTGCCTTCCGACCAACTGTGAGCCCGTCGTCGATGAAACGATTTCGTAGTTCTCTTTTATGCAGCTGAGTCTAGATTTTGCCAAGATGAGTTGATGCTCACCAATATCTTCGGTGGTGAGCCGAATGGTGACATATTCAATCTTATTTCCGACAGCGAGCGCGACGTTGGAAATAGTTGTCCATGGCGTTGTCGTCCACGCGAGGTAATAGGTGTTTGGGTCCTCTACGGTCCTAAAACGAGTGTAAATGCTCGGATCTTGGACTTCTTTATATCCCAAACTGACTTCGTGGGACGAAAGAACGGTTCCGGAGCCAGGAGAATACCACTGGATCTTAAAGCCCTTGTACAGGAATCCTTTCGCATACATTTGAGAAAGCAACCACCACACGCTTTCGATGTAGCTCGATTTAAAGGTGATATACGGGTTATCAAGGTCAACCCAATATCCCATCCGAACGGTTAGCTCATCCCATAGCCCTTTGTATCGCAGGACGCTTTCTCTACAAGCAGCGTTGTATTTAGCAATTCCATACTCTTCGACCTGATGGCGTCCCTCCAAACCAAGTTCTTTTTCAACCTCAATTTCGACCGGCAAACCATGCGTGTCCCAGCCAGCCTTTCGCTCGACCTGAAACCCCTTCATTGTTTTAAAGCGACAAAAAATGTCCTTTATGGTACGCGCCATCACATGGTGAATGCCAGGCTTGCCGTTGGCCGTCGGAGGGCCTTCAAAAAACGCAAACGTTTCTTTTCCTTCGTGCTGCCTGACACTTTTAGTGAAAATGTCATTTTCCGCCCAGAATTTCAGGATTTCTTTCTCCTGAGCGTTTGAGGATTGGTCTTTTTGCTCGTTAAAGGCCATAATGTTTATTCAAATGGACGGAATACGAAGTGTACAAGGTTGCCAGGTGGTCTGTTGGCGTGGAAAGATACCAATTCTTGGCTAGCCGGAAGTGGAGCTAGTGCAAAATTCAACT
>CALEEY010000241.1 GCA_937877085.1 uncultured Bacteroidota bacterium | reverse complement strand
CTAATACTAAACTAATGGTCGTTCCAAAAACGGCTGGATCTGGCATTACCGGGTCTGGGTAGTTGTGCAAATCCAGAATATCTCCCACGACGCGATTGCCGGCTAGTTCAAAATTGCCCCCACTAGCGCTATTGATCAGGCGCGTGGGGTCCAATTCACGGGTGAGCGCTGTGATTTCCTTAGTTTTGAACTGTCCCCAGGCTTCATTGAAGGGAACCCAAACCACAATTGAGGGGAAGAATTTGAATTCCTTGATGATTTCAGTCCACTCTGTCGTAAATATCTTTTCGCTAGCCGCTGTTCGTTCTCTATTCACTCCTTTTCGGATGATCCCTGGGCGTACTTCCCATCTATTCCCCAAATCGCCGCTTGGCATGTCCTGCCAAACCAGCATCCCCAGCCTATCGGCGTGGTAATACCAGCGGGCTGGTTCCACCTTCACATGCTTCCGAATCATGTTGAAGCCCATTTCACGCGTTTTTTGAATGTCAAATAGCAAGGCCTCATCTGTGGGGGCAGTGTACAAGCCATCCGGCCACCAACCCTGATCTAGTGGCCCATAGTGAAATACTTCTACTCCATTAAGTAACATCCGTTGGTGCCCATTGACATCCTTGGCCATCCGTATGTCTCTAAATGCCGCATAACTTTGTGCTTCATCCAACAGGTTTTTTCCTTGGTACAACTTGATGCTAACCGGATATAGAAATGCAGCGCCTGGGGACCAGGGTTTTGGATTTGGCACGTGAATCTGGATGGGCTCTCCAACCTTGGCAGATTTTGTCTCGGAAAATCCTTGTGTATCCGTGACGCTAATTTGAACTGTCAAATCCTGACGATTGCTTTGAATCTCAGGGTTGAAAATCAGGTTTTTATTTTCCCAATCCGTTCGAGAAGTAACTGCAGTTATGTGCTGAATCGGAACAGCCTCCAACCAGACAGTTTGCCAAATTCCAGTCACTGGCGTATACCAAATTCCCTTTGGATTTTGAACCTGCTTGCCCCTAGGCTGTGGACCAGCATCGGATGGATCCCAGACACGCACGCGAATGGTTTGTTTCTCTCCCCTAATCAATAGGTCCGAAATATCTATGCTAAATCCATCAAAGCCTCCTTGGTGGCTGCCTGCGCGGATTCCATTGACCCATACTTCTGCTTCCCAATCAACCGCCCCAAAATGCAAAAGGACTCGCTTGTTGGTACGATTCAGCGAAAGTGTCAGTTGTCGCTCATACCAAAGTTCTTGATCCGGCCCCACCGTCTTCTGTACGCCAGAAAGTAGGGATTCGACCGCAAAAGGAACGGTGATCTTGCCTTGAAACCCTGCCTCCGGAGCTGATCCCTTGGGCAAAATCGCATAATCCCATTGGCCATTCAGGTTTTGCCAGGAATTTCGAACCAGTTGCGGTCTTGGGTATTCCGGCAATGGATTGGCTGGATTCACCTGATCGGTCCAATTGGTTTTTAAGGTTTGGGTATTCCCACTAGTTAGATTCAGAAGTAGGAGCAGCAGCAGGGAAAATAAACGCTTCATTGGAGGGGGATTAGGGGTTTCGAAAATGATTTAACACATTAAGCTAAGGGTTTATCCGCAATTATGCGAGGGAGTCAGTTGAAGGACGGAAATTTTGTCAACGGCTAACAGACCACGGTCCACAGCCGAGTCGTTTAACACCAGGTTTAGTATCCAAATTTTAATACGTTTTTAGTGGCATATACCTACCGACTGTGGTCTGTCGACTGTCAACTACTGACTTTATTTGTCAACAGCTAATAGACCACAGTCAATTGCAGTCTGTTACTAAAAAACGTACTTTAAATTTAGATTCTAAGCCATGTCGCACCACGAATCGGCTGTCGACAGTGGACGGTTGACGGTCGACAATTTGTATCAATTTTTCTTATATTTAAAGCCAATCAAAACTCATTTACTTCATGGATTACCGCAAACTGGGCAATACGGACCTACTCGTGTCAATTCTAGGATTTGGGGCCTCCCCCTTAGGAGACGTTTTTGAGGTTTGCGACGAAAAGGAAGGGATTGCTTCGGTGCACCTCGCCATTGATCAGGGAGTGAATTTTTTTGATGTGGCGCCTTTTTATGGAGAAACCTTGGCAGAAACGCGCTTGGGTCGGGCCCTAAAAGGCAAGCGAAAGGAAATATACTTGGCTACCAAATGCGGGCGCTATGGACTGCGCGATTTTGATTTTTCCTACGATCGGATTTTAAAAAGCATCGATGAGTCCTTGGAGCGTTTGCAAACGGATTACGTAGACCTGTTTCAGTTGCACGATACCGAATTCGTATCTCGCCAGCAAATCATCGAAGAAGCCATCCCCGCCATACAACACATCAAGGCCTCCGGCAAAGCACGCTACATCGGCTTGACGGGTTTGCCAGTCCGGTATCTGGCCTCTCTGGCTCGAGAAAATGAGTTTGATACCATACTTTCTTGGGCGCACTACAACTTGATTCAGGATGAAATTTTGGAGGAATTGGTGCCCCTATCCAAAGAAAAGGGCTTTGGCTTGATGAATGCGGCACCTCTAGTGCAGCGCATTCTTTCGGATGCGCCGATTCCCGCTTGGCACAATGCCCCTGCAGAGGTAAAGGCAATTCAAGCGCCGCTATTGGCCCTGTGTCGGGACTACCAGGTTGCGCTGAGCGACGTGGCGATGCGATTTGCGATGGATCAAGAGGCAATTGCCACCACCATTGTGGGCATGAGTGATCGAGAGGTCCTCCGACGGAATCTGCGGGCCTTCGATTTGAAGATGCCGGATGGCCTTTTGGAAGATATCGCGAAGCTGGTAGCTCCAATTAAAAACACAATGTGGTACGAGGGATTACCGGAAAACGATTTAAGACAAAAACTATGAAGGCATTATTTCTAACGGCCGTCGGCCAAACTGAAGTCAAGGATATACCGAAGCCAGTGGTGGCGAAGGATCAATTGCTTTTAAAAATTAGCAAGGTGGGCTTTTGTGGTGGGGATTTGAATGGATTCAAAGGACTCTTTGAGTTGCAGGAATACCCAAGCATCCTGGGACATGAGATTGGGGCCTCTATTGCCGAAATTGGCTCCGAGGTGCCTGCTATATTTCGAATAGGTCAACAAGTAACTGTGTATCCGTACTTAAATTGTGGCACCTGTATTTCCTGCCGAAAGGGACGTAGGAATGCTTGTCAGGACAACAAAACCATGGGCGTACGTCGACCAGGAGGCATGACGCGGTACATCACCGTGCCCTACACGGATGTGTATCCCTCTGAAAAGCTGTCCCTGACGGAATTGGCTTTAGTCGAGCCGCTGACGGTGGGATTCCATGCGGTAGCTCGGGGTCGGGTGACGGCAAAGGATCGGGTAGCGGTGATCGGATGTGGGATTGTGGGGATGGGAGCGATTGCTTCGGCCGTAAATCGAGGGGCGGAGGTGATTGCCTTGGATTTGGATGAGACCAAACTGGCTATAGCACGCAAAATAGGCGTTACACATACCATCAATACGAGTGAGGAATCCTTGGAGGAGGGCTTGGCTCGCATCACGCAAGGCGATGGTCCGGATGTGGTCATTGAAGCAGTAGGCAGCCACATTACCTACCGTGCAGCCGTCGAAGCCGTGGCCTACACGGGCCGCGTGGTCTGCATTGGTTATGCCAAGCAAGCCGTGGAATTCAATACGGGAATTTTTGTGAGGAAGGAAATTGAAATTTTAGGCTCGCGCAACTGTACCGATGAATTTCCTGAGGTGATTTCCTATTTGGAAGCTGGAAAATTTCCGGTGAAAGAGGTCATCAGTCGGGTGGTTCCCTTGTCTGAATCTGGAGCTGCCTTGGTTGCCTGGTCAGAAAACGCACAGGGAACTGTCAAAATTATTGTGGACTTAGACGCAGAAGCGGATGATTAAGTCAAGTGTGACTATAGCCTTGGTACCCGAAATCAAGCAGGGGCCATGGATCTTTTGGCATGATTTAAAGG
>CALEEY010000240.1 GCA_937877085.1 uncultured Bacteroidota bacterium | reverse complement strand
GGCAAGAATTGACTTGGATGTGCTCAAGTGTGGTGACAGAAGCAACCGCATCAACCACAACTTCGGCAATTCCACCCGGGGTCATCTCTGCCTTGTCCTGGTAGCGCACCACATTGAAGTACGCGTCGTACTCCAGCTCAAACCGCTGGCTATGGTACTTTGTGTCAGCAATTTGGGGATAGTTAATGGCCTCGGTCGCAACAACCGCCGGGAAAATCGTTTGCGACTCACCTAACGTGTTCCAATTCACATTGGCCCAACTCGAGCCACTCGGCGTGACCGTGCCCTTGTTTGAAGTGCTGATGTCCACAACGCGAAACGCATAGGTCGAATTTTGCAAGGACACCAACTTGGTAGTGCGACTGCTCGCATTGATTTCGTGGTGGTAAAGGCTGTAGGTGGCCTGGACAAGCCCCTTTTGGTAGCTGTGGCGCTTGATCGACTCAAAATCAAGCTGAATCGGCGCAAAGTACTCAACTACCTCAGTGAGGTATTCCCTAGGGTAGCTCGCTTCACTTCCCAGCTGGTTTTGCTGCCGCGTTTCAACCCGCGTAAATCCCGCAAATTCTTTTTCGCGGCGATTCTGGATTCCGCCATCGTATGCGAAGAAAACCTCAGTTTGGTCTTCGCCATCAATGTTTGGATCGTAATCATTGAAGATGTTCAAACCATCATTGATCTTAACCGATGCCATCACCCATTTTCCCGAAGGCATATCCCAAATCATGCGCTCGTTCACACGATGGGTTTTCACCTTAGCCGGATAACTGCCTCGCTGGTGGCCCACCAAGTCGTAGGTGATTTCAAAACTGCCACCCAGCGGGTTTTCAACTTTAGTCAGGAAGTTGGACTTGACAAGTTTAGAATAGTAAATCAAAAGATCACCATTTTCATCTGAGGTCACCAGGTCGACCGCACCGTCGCCGTTAAAATCCGCGAACGACGACCGCGTTTTATTGACCGCGAAGTTCAATCCGCCGTTTCCACTGATTGAGGATTTCGAAAAAGCGCCAAGCGAGAAGCCAATTGTTGCTGCTGCATCAGCCGTTAATCCAAAATTCTGAGACTGATTCGGACTAGTAGCTAAGGTCACCCCTATCTGCCCGCTTGGCCCGCTCCACAGTTGATATCCCGTCCCAGTATTTACAAAGAGGGAGTCATTGAAAAAGTTATCTACGAGAATATCATTGAGACCGTCTCCGTTTACATCAATACTGGAGGACTTGGATCGCGACCCCGAGGTGTTGACGCCGATGCCTGCCGTAAAGCTCTCGTTCTTGTTGGAAATGCGCTTGGACATGCCTTGCAGGCTGTTGCTAAGTCCTGCCGAAGGCGTAGGAGGCGCTACCGTCGATTGGTTAATCGAAAGAATCGGGATGCTCATGCTTCGCTTGGGGTCAAAACCACGTCCGTTGTTTAGCGCGACCAAATCTTGGTCGCTATAAACCCTATCCATCAATCCGTCGCCGTTGACGTCTTCGTATTCAATGGTTTGGTAGGTAGTGCCCACATTTACCCCGAATGAAGCGCTACTCTTTGTGATGAAGCGCTGGTCCTCGTTCTTGTAGTTGCCGTTGACCATTACTCCACCACCATTTGAGTGCGACTTGCTGTTTCGCTCGTTGGAAACAGCTACAAAACTCGCCGTGTGACCCCCTGTAGGGTTGGTAAGCTGCATGGTTACATTCTGCCCGTTTTGCTGCACCAAATCGGGGTACCCGTCGCCGTTGAAATCCTGAAACATACGGGTGCTGTTGGAATAGAAGTCATTGGGCAATAAGCTAGTTGACATACTAAATCCTCTATTGGTTAGCGACTGTCCGAGGTTTCCGCTTAGTGAACTTGAACGAGTCACTTGAGATGCAGCGGCGGCAGCGTACACACTCGAAGAGGCATTGCCCGTGTTGAGCTCCTTTTCTTCTTCTCCAAAAAGACCCGTTACCGCTGCATCAGAATCCCGGTAAAACCCTAAATGGGATCCAAAAACACTGTAGTGATCTTTTTTGATGTCGCTGTTAAATAGGGC
This sequence comes from uncultured Bacteroidota bacterium, assembly GCA_937877085.1. Classification (GTDB taxonomy): domain Bacteria; phylum Bacteroidota; class Rhodothermia; order Rhodothermales; family UBA10348; genus UBA10348. The sequence continues at coordinate 2,561 of CALEEY010000240.1, read as the reverse complement.
GTTCTCATAGCTCCAAAGGCCTTTGGCGTTTTCTCCACGTACTGGTATCATTGTGAAGAATGGGTTATCCCAGGGATTAGCCTGCTCGATTTCTGCCTGCGTCAGACTTTCGCGGGCGGAGTTACTGGTGCCAAATACGCTGGCGCCGCCCACCGACATGTCGGCCTTAAGTATTTCAGCTTGAACCTCACCACTCCAGGCAAATTGACCCCATCCGAGCCAACGCGTATTGAACAGATCCGTCTTGACATAGAACATGTTCTTGTTCACGCCAGAAGACCACGAAGTGTGAATGGCGCCCGAACTGGTGATGACTCGAGTTTGTCCAAGCTTAGCTTTTACGTATTTAATCGCTTCAAACGCAAACGGAGATTCTTCGGCGAAGTACTCAATGGTGATGCTTCCGTTGGTAATCTGTGAAGCACTAAACACCGCTGTTGCCGCGCCCGTGTGTTGAGTTGGCGTGACCTGAGCGAGCGGCGTACCGGTTGCCTGGTCAAGGGTGTACAGTTTGAGGCTGTTGCTTTGGGTGCCTGCTTGGTCCTTGTGCAGCACCAGCACTTTTTTGGATATCGTCTTGCCTCCACTTTTGATGACAAAGTAGACCTTTTGATCAAGGTTAACATTGGCTATATTATCAAATACACCATTGATATCCGCTTTATTCTCGTTGACCTCAGGGCTGATTTCATACGACCCCGTCGGTAACGTCAGCGAAGTTGGTCCGTCCAGCTGGTGCACCGAATTGTACATTCCGTAGCGCACGTTTGGATAAAACACAATTGGGTTGGCGTCGCAATCGGTCTTGATTTCAACAGTGGGGCGCCACGACGTCTTGGTCCAATCAATATTGGAATGAGACATCACTTCAAAACGCAATCGATGAATCCGATTGGCTGATAACCCAGGAACCAAGTTGAACGAACCGATGAATGGCGCGCTGAAGCTGCTAAATCCGGTAGCGGATTGCCCCAGTCGGTTAGTAAAAAGTAAACTCGTTGTCGTGCCATTGCTGCCGGCGGTGTCGGTCTCGTCAACCCAAATATTGAAGTATACATCGTCAGAAAATCCGAAACCGTCTCGATTAAGGTCTACTTTAATCAGGTCCGTCTTGTTGAAAGACACCCCCTCACCGCCGCTCAGAACGTAGCTATTCTGGTAGGAGCTGGTGGTATAGTTAGAAATGTTGCCGTCCGCGGGAAGCGTGCTTGTGTAGCTCACCTCGGGATTCCACTCAATAAGATCCTGATCGCCGGTTCCGTCAGGGGCCAACCTAAAGAGAAGCTGTTCGCCCTTTAGAACCTTACGATTTGCACTGAAGGCGGCAGAACCGCTTGGGAAATTTGTTGGGGGCTGAATGAACGACTCCTCGTGCTGAATACTAACGGTCGCTTGGCCGGTAACACCTAATGAAAATTGAGGATCCGACGCGATGTCTACCCATCCGGTAACCGGTGCCGTCCATATTTTAACCACTTCAAAATTCTTAAGACTATCGTCCTCGACAGTGACCAAAGCCTCTTTCTGCAGCACAGGATTAAGGGTATTCATCGAGTTGCTCTCAAATTGGTAGGTGCCGCCCGATTGGAGGGTCCCAAACTCTACTTGGAATGCTCCGCCTTTTGGGACAACCCGATCCAGAAAACCGTCACCATTGTAATCAAGCAGGTAGCGCCTCACCTTGCTGGTGGTGTAGTTCCAGTTGACACCTGCGCTAAAAATCTCATCTTCTGTTAGGTAGTCTGCCCCGGTGTTGATCGAACGTGAGACGCTGGAATAAAGGCGATCGCTCGCTACATTTTTTTTGGCGCCAAACCTCGGGGTGCCGTTTTCAATAATTAACGGACGGTAGGAATAGTTCGTGTTGATGTCGTTGGCAATCAATAGATCAGAAAGTCCGTCACCGTTGACATCCTGCAGGGTATAGCGATCGTGAGAATATGCCTCAGAATAATTAAGCTTACCGCTTAAAGTCCACTCTTTGGAGTTGGGATTTACTTTAAGGTTAGGTACATAGCCAAAGCCAACTGATCCACCAACACTCCACCCAGTGGTCTTGGTTGTTTTAATGTGCGATGGCGAAACGGCTACCTGAGCTTGATTGATCAAGCTGTAAAACGGCATGTCAGCGAACATCGACGGCGCTGAGGGTATGCTACTAAACTTTATTTTCTTTGGAGTGGATTCAAAAAGTGTGGTACCTGCGCTGTGGTAGGTGAATTTATGCTGGTAAAACAGTTGGTTTCCATGATATTCTCCTACGGCCTCTAGAAGTCGCTTACCGAAGTCTCCGACTTTAAATGTTAACCGATAGTCCTTTACAAGCTGTCCGTCGTAGCTCACTTCGATGCGGTTTAACTTACGATCGTCGACTTCCTTGACGCCAGAATTCAAGGATATACGGCCATCTTCTCTTCCCGCAGAGGTAATGAACTCAACGGTGTATTTTCCAACGGCACTTCCATTGCCTGTGTACTGAATCTTCTTGAGAAACATGGTCTTCCCCGCTTCCTTTAGTCCGCTACCTGCCGGATGAACTACGGTCTCGTAGGTGTAGACGA
>CALEEY010000239.1 GCA_937877085.1 uncultured Bacteroidota bacterium | reverse complement strand
CAATTCGGATGGTAGTCCAAAAATGAATGGTGATGTGATGGCGTGGGGAGCACTTACTTCTACTCCAACCACAGGTAATCCGGGAAACTCCTTCTCCGGTCTGGATATAGTGGTAAATCCATACCTGTTTGAAGACAATGACTTGAAAAGTACGCTGTTCATCCGATTTCACATTTCCAACGAATCTTCCATTCCTGTTGAAAATCTTCATCTCGGATTTGGGGGTGATGTCGATCTGTTTTGGTCAGATCCAGCCAACCCTACTTGTGGAAGGTTAAATGCCGGATGGAATCAGACGGGTTATAATTTGGACAAGAATTACTCCTTTACATTTGTAAAACCTGAACCAAACGATGGAGATTTGCCATCTAATTGCTTTGGAACCATGGTTGGGTACTCAATAGTTGGATCCAGTTCGGCGCATGGCATGCAGGCTCCCATTTTGGCCCACACCGTTTTGACGAGAACACCAGAGGCCCCATTTCAGGCATTTAACGAAACCGAAATTCAGACTCCAAGCCAAGTGATGTTTTTTCTTCAGGGATTATCTTCAGCAGGAACACCTATGATTAACCCATCATCAGGGGAGGCTACTGCATTCGCCTATACCGGCAATCCCATCACAAACACCGGATGGGTTGACACGCGCAAAGATGTACGAAGCCTACAATCAATCTCACCTATTACGCTTGCACCCGGAGAAAAAATAGAAACCATTGTTGCCATTTTTACCGTAAGCTCACCAACTTTTGAGCAGGGATATGAGGACCTGTCAACCTTGTATGATAAGGTGATGTCGTTAAGGAGCACGTGGGATAACGGCTGGCAGATTTACGGCGAGCGAATGCTCACTTACAGAAAGTAACTGTTTCCGACCGCCCCTGCCAGTTGTGCGAGTCCGTAACATTCGCTTGATATACAGCCCACTTAACCGCTTTTTACCCAATCTGAGAGACGTAACTTGATTCGAGTCAAACGCTCGTCACTGATTTTCCCTATTGATCCAACCAACATACTTTCTTCCACTACGGCTAGCCGTGCGACTCGAATAACACTCACTAACTTGAGTCCAGAGCTAACAAAATCGGTTTCTGTGACATCCACTAATTCGTCAAATTCAGGGATAAAATGACGCTGTTGAGACGAAATCATACAGACTAACCAGTCTGGAAAAGGTCCGGGCATCTGGCTCAAAAGTAGCGCCGGGCGAAGCTTTCCCTCTGACTGATTTGTTTGAGGAAAACGAAATAGTACAACTTCCCCTGGGCTCATCGTCAGAATGTTTTTTTAAGATCAGCTTCGGAATATTCTGGCGTTTCTTCTTGCTCCATACCTCGCATTGCGAAAGATAGCGACATGCCGGACCAATCACGTTCATCCTGAATGGCTTCGCTATTTGCGGATTTGGCAAGCAAGTACTCCACAAATGTCAATACTTCGGATTGCATTTTCTCAGGGAGACGTTGTACGTATTGTTGAATTCGATCCGAAACAGCCATGATTTACACCGATAACATTCGGGATTGGTGACAGTAAGCAATCTAACCTGCAAAGGTTCGTTCGGTTCTATTTGGTAGGATCAAGACCACAAACGTGGGCTGTATAACTAACGTTATCCGTCGACATTACGGAAGCTTGTACTATCTATTTAGCCGTGTAATAATGACAACCACACCTTCCGATTAGTACTCCACGATTTTTAGGTCCGTTCGACTAAAGTCATTCCCAACAAAAAGAAGTGGTTGTTGGAGGGACTTTGCCAACGCATACGAAAAGCAGTCGCCAAAATTGAGTGCCGCTTCATGGCGTCCTTTACCAAACCTACGCCAGGCCGATCGAGCAAGATCCACTTGGTCCGAAGTTACGGGCACAATCTCGAGGGCTAAACGATATACGAGGAGGTCTAATTCCCGGTCACCTGCATCTCCGTACCGAGCGCAAATAACAATAGAGCATTCCAGAATCGTTGCAGCTGAGACCCGTCGTTTTTCGGCGTGTTCTAGTGCCAGAACGAGACGATCACCTGGGGTTTCGTTTTGAAGGATCGCAATGATTGCGGAGGTGTCCAGAATCATCAGTTGGCGAGCCCATGTTCATCGTAGCCCAAAATATCTTCGTCGCAGCGACCATCTAATACGGGAAGTGCTGCTACTCGCTCTTGTATACGAGTAATATCTTCTCGCAACCCCGGTAGCCTCCTCTGCCCAGATACGTGTTCTAGTTTATCCTTGAGAGCACCTAGAATCACTTCAGTCAGGTTTTGCCCCGTTCGCTGAACCAGCTCGCGTGCCAGTCGGTCAGCCTCTGCGTTTTTGATATTAAATGCCATAATGGCAACTCCAAGTGTGTGGATTCTATACTGTTGTATATAGTATATACTCCCACCTCTAGCTTGTTTCCTAAAACAATGTAAGATGACCCAACAATCTTACCATGTAACCTCATTTTCACGCAGTCGTACCGTAGAATTCATAGTCCCCATTTTTACGACCATTTCGCCGTCATTTGAGCAGGGTTACGAGGACCTAGCTACTTTGTATGATAAGGTGATGTCGCTGCGGAGCACGTGGGATTACTAGGTTAAGTCCATCGCGAATTGTTTTGTCATTGGACCGTATGGAGTTGAGCGGAAGGATCAGGTATGAATAAATGCCTATGATCCACGTAGATTTACGCATATGATATCGATGCGTCAGGCGATACCTTCTTTCATCGGCTTTTCGCTCTTTCAAACCTACGGTTTCAACATGAACGATTCTTTAGGGGCTTCCAGCTGTCAGGCCAATACCCCCCCCCCTCAAATTTTGGACCCTATTAATTTTCGGACTTCTATTTTTTACTGGATGTGATTCGGTTGCGACCAACGACCAAGGCAGCTCAAAATCTAGGAATGGGGTCGGTTTTGAAGGCCAAGTGAGCGAGCGAGCCATTCGGGTTCAAGACAGTCTAACAACGGCCATTTTGTCTCATGAAGAGATCGTTGGTTTAGCTTCCTCCGTGTCCGAGTTCGGAGTAGAAACCATTATTGTTCTGGTCAAAACACCCATTAATGTGTGGCCACCTCAAAAAAGGAATATTGTACCGCTGGAAGCCGGGGGAATTCCTGTTCAAGTTATTGTTACCGGGGAAATTTCCGCACCTATTTCAGCCCAGGGTGCTGGCGCCATGTTGGGAGCCCAAGTATTTAGCCGTCCGGTGCCGATTGGTGTTTCTGCCGGGATAGCAAATGGACTAACTGGCACGCTCGGAGCGAGGGTAACCAATGGGACCTCAACCTATGCACTATCCAACAATCACGTATTTGCTTCGATGAACAACGGGACCGTGGGAAGCTCCATTATCCAACCTGGTAGGTTCGATGGCGGTACGGAACTCGATCATACATTCGCCAATCTATCTGATTTTGAACCGATCGATTTTAGCGGACAATGCGTAAACACAATCGATGCAGCCATTGCTGAAACGGGAGTGGATCAACTAACAAATGCAACGCCTGAAGTTGGATATGGTATTCCGTGGAAGACTCCGCTTGCGGCATCTCCTGGAATGAACGTTCAAAAATTTGGTCGAACCAGTGGCCTGACGTTCGGATCAATATTGGCTCTAAACGCAACGGTCGAAGTGAGTTATGGTAACGCTGGTATTGCCTGCTTTAAAAACCAAATTATCGTTTCTCCCGGTGAGTTTAGCCTTGGCGGTGATTCCGGATCGTTGGTCGTGGCTAGTTCGAATGACGAGGCTATAGATACAAGACCCGTTGGCTTGGTATTCGCGGGGTCCTCCACAATTTCAGTTGCCAACGACATCCGATTGGTACTGGATCGTTTTGGAATAACCGTAGATGGACGCGACGGTCCAACAGCCGGAAACAATGGCAATGGTAACGGCAATAATGGAGGCAACGGGAATGGCTACAATGGAGGCAACGGGAATGGCAGTGGCCACGGCAACTATGATGCTGATGCCCAACATGCAGGGGAATTGCTATTAAGAGTAGTCGATTCGAGCAATGAGTTTGTTGCTCATGAGATTTGCGTTTATAATTCTGCTACTTCCAGCAGTTGTTCCTGGTCGACAACGACGGAGGTGGGTAGTACAGGAGCAAATTGGCAGGCTGACATGGAGGATTCAAATTGTACCGTGCCTACTAATTGCCAAGATGCTTTTAGTGACTACACCCAATACATAATTTTGACTACCAATTCAGTTAACGGAGTGTATTTTTATCGCAATTATGGTTCTGGAGATGGCTATGCAACTGTGACAATTGGAAGTGGAAATGATACGTTTTCAAACGCCTACGCTGAGCATCCCTCGGTGTTTGATGTCTTTGTAGTAGGTACCGAAATTAGCAATGTAACGGTCAGTACGCCCAATTGGGTTGGAAACGAACAAAACATCAATTGGGACGCTGATTGGTATGGCGTTACCGGTCTAAATTTCTTCCCAAGAACGGCAACCGTAAAAATAAAATATGGCGCCACCCTTACCTCGAGCGAGCCGCATTCGTATGGAAGTGGGCAATATGATTGGTTTCCCTCGCAAACATATTCCAATATTCAAATCGAGGTTGTTGAAAACGCTAGTGGCTCGTCCAGCTTGAGTAGCTCATTTAGTGTCGTAAATCCGCCTCTCGATGGGAATATTGGAGGACCATCCACACTAAACATCAATGTCCAGGGAACGTGGACCGCATCGGCAACTGGAGGCGAAACTCCTTATTCATTTAGCTGGGAATACATGTGGATTTGTAATCAGCAAGGAATTGGGATCCAAGTTGAGGAGTGTAACACATGGAACAATGGAGGCACGAACTCTTCATTCTCCAAAACGGCGACCGGAGATAATTTCGATCTCAAGATTAAACTCACCATCACAGACGATGATGCTCCTGAAAACGAACATATTATATATCTCACAGTAGACATCATAGATCCATGAAAAGTGAACCCACGTACCTATCCATTATGAGCGAAAAGCTGCACTCCCTGAGTGTTTTTAGGATTATTTGTATTCTGTCTGCCGGATTCTTTGCTTCATGCGATTCTTCAAACCCGCCTCTTGAAGTTGAGCCTCCTACTGTTCCGGTCCCCGTTGAATTACTTCCCGTTGCTGATACTAAAATTACGCTATCAAACGGACGACTTTCTGTGCGTTTAGCAGCAAATGGTGGCCTAAATGGGCTTCATTTTGATTTGGACGATTCTTCTCCAACTCCAACTCGTGCAGCCGGTGTCGGAAGTAGCGTAGGCCTCTGGCTTGCTGGACCTCAGAACGGAATCAAATCCAATGTTGGATCCGACATGCTCAACTTAATATTGGACAAATTTGAATTGGAAGGACAGAATCAGGATGGTTACGGGCTTTATGTGGTGGAAAGAGAAGATTTTGAATTGGGTTTTGAGAGTTGGCCTTCTGACTTTGGCGCTCCCATTTACCCAAATGGAAGTCCCAAAATGTTGGGTGATGCCATGGTTTGGGGTGTTTTTGGAGGCATTTCAACTTCTGCAAACTCATTTACCGGTCTTAGAATCGTAAAGACTGCCTACGTTTTCGATGACGATGAGCTAAGGAATACATTATTTGTTCGATATGAGGTTTCAAACCGATCAGCCTTTCCAATTGAAGATCTCCACATAGGTTTTGGTGCTGATATGGATCTAGGGTGGGGGGGGCCTTACTCAATTCCACCTTGTGGAAGACAAAATCCGGGCTGGAATCATTCAGGTTATAATCTGGACAATAACTACTCTTATACCTACATGAAGCCCGATTCAAGCGACGGCAATTTATCACACGGTTGTTATGGAATCCTTGTAGGATACACCATTTTGGGTACCAGCTCTGATAATGGCTTATCCGTGCCTTTTCTATCTCACCGAGTCTTGACAAAAAGTTGCGCTGCGCTGTTTTCTGCTTGTCAAATACAAACTCCAAGCCAAGTTCTTTTAGCCCTTCAAGGACTGTCTTCAGAAGGTGCGCCAATGATTGATCCTACGACTGGTGAACCAACAAACTTTGCCTTCACCGGAAATCCAGTAACCGAAACGGGCTGGGTAGATACGCGCAACGAAGTTAGAAGCCTACTTGCCCTCGCTCCAATTTCCCTTGCGCCGGGAGAAACCGTAGAATTCATTGTCCCCATATTTACGACCATTTCGCCGTCATTTGAGCAGGGTTACGAGGACCTAGCTACTTTGTATGATAAGGTGATGTCGCTGCGGAGCACGTGGGATTACTAAGTTGGCTCCGACGTGAATAGTTTTGACGTCTAGGAATGTAATACGTGGAACTCTGGAGGCACTGGTGCATCGTTTTCAAAAACGGCCTCAGGCGACAACTTCGATTTAAAAATAAAGCTCATTCTTACAGAAAGCAGTTCTTCCACGGTTCAAGACACCGTTTATTTAACAGTGGACATCATTGATCCATGATTGGAACATAGCGTTGAAAACCTAATTGTTAAAATTAATGTCTATGAACAACAGCCTTTTATCCTTTTACTGCTTCTTTTCAATTCTATTTTTAGGCTGTGACAACGAAGCCGTCAATCAAGGATTGGAAGAATTATATCCGGTTTCTGGAACAGAATTAGTTCTCTCAAATGGACGAATGTCGGTGACGTTGGTTGATTATGGCGGCCTACAAACTATCAGTTTACTACCAGACGTGTTAAAGCCAAATCGAAAAGTTACTATCAGTCATTCTCTTGGCCCTTGGTACGCTGGTAATCAAAATGGAATTCGATCCAATATTATGTCCTCCCTTTTTCCCTATCGAATAGATAGGTTTCAGTTGCAGCATTCCGCATCGGAAGGTGGTGGACTATTTACTGTGAATAAAGCCGACTTCCTCGGAGGGTTTGAAAGGTGGCCTTCCGATTTTGGCGCACCAACTTATCAAGATGGTAGTCCAAAAATGAATGGTGATGTGATGGCATGGGGATCATTTACCTCCGCCGCCACAACTGGTACCTCTGGAAACTCTTTCTTCGGTCTGGATATAGTCGTGAATCCATACATGTTTGAAGACGATGAGCTACAAAACATCGTGTTTGTCCGATACGAAATCACCAACGAATCTTCCACTCCAATAGAAAATTTGCACATGGGCTTCGGTGGCGATGTAGACCTTGCCTTGATTGATACCAATTTAGAGCCCATAAATGGAATATGCGGACGATTTAAGACGCATTGGAATAATACGGGGTATGATCGAACCAGAAATTACTCCTATACCTATGTCAAGCCCGATCCGGCCGATGGAAATATCCCTCTCGAGTGTTATGGAACATTTGTTGGCTATTCTATTGTTGGCTCCAGTAGGACAAACGGCCTCATAGCCCCGGCCTTAGCTCACACTGTTGTGACGAGATGGGAAGAACAATCGTTTGAGGCTTTTCAAGAAACCAAAATACAAACCCCGAGCCAAGTACTCTTTGCCCTTCAGGGATTGTCTTCTGAAGGCAATCCCATGATCGATCCTACCACCGGGGAAGTAACTTCCTTTGCCTATACGGGAAATCCCATTACAGAAACGGGCTGGGTCGATTATCGCAAAGACGTTCGGAGTGTTCAGTCCATTTCTCCAATAACACTTGCTCCTGGAGAAAAGGTAATAACTATAGTCGCTATTTTTGCTGCGGTTTCACCAACCTACGAGCAAGGTTTCAGTGATCTTACTTCGCTATTTGATAAGGTCATTTCGCAAAGAAGCAGGTGGGATTATTAGGCAAATACCTGGTGATTTTTTGTGGTCGTCCTAGATCCCTTTCAAAGTAGATTCGTATGAAGGATTGGTCGGAAAACATTGAATAATGTCCTCGATTTATCCGATCTTAGGACGTAAACAGACCATGTTCAAAGGATGATCGAGCGATCAGGACAAATATCCGGATTACCCGCTTCGCAGGAAGAGGATTTCGAAAAAGCGCTTCGCCCAAAGACGCTTAGCGAGTTTATTGGACAAG
>CALEEY010000238.1 GCA_937877085.1 uncultured Bacteroidota bacterium | reverse complement strand
CACTGCGCTCAGGGCGATCATTGGCTTCGTTGACACGTAGGTCTCGACCGTCAATTTCAACGCCGTTTAGGCCTTCAATGGCGTCGTCTGCTGCACCGTCTTCCATTTCAACAAAACCAAAACCACGTGAGCGGCCGGTTTCGCGATCTGAAATAACTTTAGCAGATTGGACTTCACCATACTTTGCAAACATGTTCTCAAGCTCTTGGTCGTCGACTTTCCATGCAAGGTTGCCAACAAAAATCTTCTTCATAACGTCGTCGGGATCTAGAGACCCCGTTCTTTTAATTAAAACAACTATAAGACTCAGCCCAGACCGCCAACCCAGTTACGTAGAAGTCGAAGAGATAACGCTTAACCAGGGCCGAAGGTATTCGGAGGACGGGCGAAGATCCAGACGTCGAAGAAGAGAGGGCAGAAGAGCCGATTTGGTAACAATAATACGGTAAAGCAATAGAAAGATTGCTATAGCGCGTCATTAATTCAAAAATTCATCACGATTAGGCCTCAGGAGCTTTGAAAATAGCTTTTTGTAGCCGGGAAGGCTCGATTTATGACCGCAATCGGAGCTATACTTAGATGGTACTCGGTTGGTTTCGTGCTTAACTTGCGGCTAAAACACAAGCAATTGTCAAATGATTTCAGCTATCGCGGCCCTTAATCTCCTTCAAGAAGGCAACGAACGGTTCGTGGCAGGCTTTCGTAGTAGCAGTTCGAGACCTAGTCAACGGCAGCGAGATAAGTTAGTAGATGGGCAGAATCCCTTCGCCATAATTTTAGGATGTTCTGACTCTAGAGTGCCCGCTGAAATGGTGTTTGACCAAGGCCTTGGCGATCTATTTGTGATCAGGGTAGCCGGAAATGTGGTGGCTCCTTCCCAAGTTGCTAGCGTTGAGTTTGCCGCTGAACGGTTCGAGACCCGATTGGTCATTGTAATGGGACATTCTGGTTGTGGCGCCGTCGAAGCTACCATCGAAGAACTACAACTCCCGGTCAGTAGCCGATCGCCTAATATGCATGCCATTGTAGGCCGCATTCAACCATCTGTGGAATCATTGTTAGATACCAACCTGAAATACGACTCAGGTAAACTCTTAGAAATGGCCATTCGAGCTAATATTCGGTCGTCGGCCAACCACTTGAGACACGGCTCTCCTATTCTTGAGGACCTGATTCAGACGAACGGGCTGCTGGTTGTTGGCGCTGAGTATTCGTTGGAAACGGGTCAGGTCGATTTTTTTGACGGAATGCCGGCTTAGATCGAACTAGACAGCTCCCAACGCCGGCTGCTTCACATGCAATTGAACCAGGGGCCGCCGTTTCCTAGGTTTTTTTAATCTATCAACACCTTTTGACGAGGAAACCAGCATATGAAGACCAATATCGATGTTTTTGCCTCCGCAATAACGTATTTCTTGTTAGGGTTGGGATTGTTTTTTGCTCCCGATAAGTTACTCCAGGCAGCCGCTCAGGAGCCGACGGCCTATCTGCTTTGGTCAACCCAGCTCTTGGGGGCGGCTTTACTCGGGCTAAGTTGGATGAATTATTTAAACAAATCTGCTCCAATTGGAGGCATTTATGGGCGGCCCCTCCTCTTGCAAAATTTGATGTTTGCTTTTCCATCGTTCATTTTCAGCTTTAAAAGCTGGCAAAGCCATTCAGAACAGACCGTTTTTCTCTTCGCGGCGGTCATATTCGGCCTGATCGCCGCAGCCTTTACGCTGCGTTTCTTCGGCAAAGGGCCTGCTTCAACTGCAAACTAGTTGGAAAGTGTCTGTTCTAAGAATCCTAGAGGTCCCGCTTAATTAAAAGCGGGAGAGATCTTTGTAGATCGAGATTCGTTCGCGAGGGCACCCCACCAAAAAACTCTGTCAGAATCTCTTTTGCCCCCATGTTTATCTCTGTTCTCGATCTGTATAAAATTGGCATTGGTCCTTCAAGTTCTCACACCATGGGACCTATGGTGGCTGCATCGAAATTCCGACAATGGTTGGCCTCCATGCCGTTTACCGAATCGAATGTGCGCATTAAATGCATTCTGAAAGGCTCACTGGCCTATACCGGAAAAGGCCACGCTACCGATCGCGCCATTGCTTTAGGCCTCAACGGTTATCTACCAGAAGAATTGACCGAGACCGATGTAAATGCTTTAGTGGCTGACTTATGGATCCGAAATTCCGTCGAGGTTGCGGGTCATACCTATGCCTTTTCTCCGGATGAAGACATCGTATTTGACCGCAGAGATCCGCTCATTGAGCATCCCAACGGGATGATATTTCAATTATTCAGCCCAAGCGGGACAAAACTGGATGAACACATCTATTTTTCGATCGGAGGGGGCTTTGTCAGCACCTTAGCTGAAATAAAGACGATTGAAGCACCGCTCATCATGGAAGAGGCGTCCACCTTCCCTTTTCCCTTTGAGTCCGCCATACGCATGCTGAATATGTCGAAAGAGAGTGGTCTTTCCATTGCGGACATGAAACGGGAGAATGAACATCAGCACCACGGAGATCAGGAATTAGATCGTGGGTTGGATAGGATTTGGGACGCTATGCGCACGTGCGTTGAGAACGGTTTAGCTACGGATGGCACCCTACCGGGCGGTCTAAACGTCCAGCGAAGAGCCCGTGGGTTGCATGAGCAGCTCCAAGCGAAACCCGAAGACGCAACGCAAAGCGATTGGCTGTGCGCTTACGCCATGGCGGTAAACGAAGAAAATGCCGCCGGACACATGGTGGTCACCGCCCCAACTAACGGTGCTGCTGGAGTCCTCCCGTCCGTTTTATACTACATGGTGGTGCATCACGGAATCGTTAGAAAACAAATTCATGACTACCTGATAACGTCTGCCGCGATTGGCGGATTAATTAAGCACCGGAGCTCGATTTCAGGCGCTGAGGTGGGTTGTCAAGGCGAAGTTGGTTCGGCGGCGGCCATGGCCGCCGCCGGATTGTGCGCCATAAAAGGCGGCACGACGCTTCAAATTGAAAACGCAGCTGAAATAGCGCTTGAACATCATCTAGGCCTAACCTGCGACCCCGTGGGCGGACTGGTTCAGGTGCCTTGTATTGAAAGAAACGGGTTTGGAGCTATCAAAGCGGTCACGGCTGCATCGCTAGCCATGCGGGGAAACGGGATTCACTTTATGTCGCTGGACAATTGCATCGCAGCCATGAAGCAAACGGGCGAAGAAATGTCCCACAAATTTAAAGAGACATCGCTGGGCGGACTCGCGGTCAGTGTTACGGAATGCTAATGATTTAGTCGAATGGATCCCCTACCCCACGCGTCGCTTTCCGGGCCGGTCTATCGTCCAAATTAAGGAGGCATAACCGGCGAGCGCCAGATAGGTGCTACTAAAAAGCTTTAATGATTCTTCTGTGACGTGCGTGAATTCGGAATTGTGCCGAACCAAAGCATCCGCCAACGTGTGCGCGAGGTAGAACAAAAAAGCTACCGCCAACAACTCTGGCAACGACCGGATGTGAAGCAGTTTTGGCATCATGATCCAGAGCATAGGAATGGCCACTATTCCATAGACCATCGGCATCAAATCAGTCCAGTTGCTAAAGGGACTGGGCCAGGCCGCATTCGTCAAATACGAGCCAATTTGCTCGTGCACCTGAAAAATCTCGTCAATCGAAAGAAAGGCAAATGCAATCGACAAAACGAGCCAATTCCAATTGTTATCTGAGCCCCGTATGCTTTCACTCGTGTACGTTGCGAACATAAACACCGAAGCAGAACACAACAGAAAGGAGGAAAAATACGTGTTTAGCCCGTTATCTGAGATGAACTGATAAGAGAAGTTGGCACCTTTAGGCGTCAATAAAAGGGACAGACCGATAGACAGAAAGGACAAGAAGCTCATCGTTACGATGGCCGCGTGCATGGCGCGTTGATTCGTTTTTTGTCGATCAAAGAGAGCTTGGACCACTTGGCGCATACTAATTAGCGTTCGGATGTAGCGTCAACAGACTAGTAACCGTAAATAGAAAAGTCGTCACGCCGCAAATGGAGGGAGAGTACGATGGCGAACAGAGCCGAATTGGCCAAAAGTGCGGACCCCCCATAAGAAATGAATGGAAGGGGGATACCCACGACGGGAAGTAACGAGGTGGCCATACCGATATTTATAAAAATATGGATCAAATATACTCCGGTAACCCCTCCTGCCATCATCATGCCAAAGGGATGTTTAATATTTGAACCCAGCGTGAGCAAACGGATCAATAAAACCGCAAAAAGCCCCAGCACGACCAAGGATCCTATAAACCCAAACTCTTCACCGATGACCGAAAAAATAAAATCGGTGGACTGCTCCATTACGAACCCTCCTTGGGTTTGAGTCCCTTCTAGAAACCCCTTTCCCGCAAGTCCCCCTGAACCGATGGCGGCCATGGAGTTTACCTGATGAAAGCCCACGTTCTGCCGAAATTCTTCCGCGCCCGGATCAGTAAATGACAACACCCGCGCCAGCTGATACCCGCTTAATACTTTTGTAATGGCGAATTTTGTAATGGCCGTAACCCCCGCAGTTAACAAAACCGATACCACTGCAATCCGTTTGTCCCTCGTGCGCCACCAAATAAATGCCGTAAACAAAACCGCAAAAACGAAGGCAACCGGCTCTGACACTACGGCTAGATAGCCTGCAAAGGCCGGTGCAATCATAATTAGTAACAAATTGAGCTCAATCCCGCTCCAAAACAAGGCCACAGGGATCAACCCGAAAAAAACTAGGGCTGTGCCCGTGTCGTTTTGCATCACGATCAAGGCGGCGGGCAGCAAAATCAACGCAACCAGCATAAATGCAAATTTAAGGTCCATGGTTTTAGGTCGTCGGATACCCACCAATTGGGCAACGGCCATGACCGTTCCAACTTTGGCCAATTCGGAAACCTGAATACCCGTATTTCCAAAATAAATCCAAGACTTCGCCCCGTTGACTTCTCTCCCAATGAGGAGCGCCACTACCAGAAGAATCGTTGTAATGACATAGACTGGAAAAGCCGCCAATTGAAAAAACCGGACGGGAAGCGTTAGGGCCACCAACACGCCAAAAACGGAAATACCGGACCAAAGCAACTGCTTGGCAAAGTTATCTTCTGGCTCAAATGCAGAAACCTCCGCTGCCGGTCCATGGGTAGCAGAATAAATGGCCACGAGGCCGGCTAAGACCAACCCGATCCACGCTAGAATACTTATGGCATCAAGATTTCGGTACCAAGTACGCACAAGATTGCTCAGTTATTGGTGATTCTTGCGCTGTTTTTGGACATCATACTCTTCATATAGATGTCTCTCTTAGGATCGATTCTGCCCGTCAAGTACCGTTCAGCCATAAAACTACCAATGGGTCCGGCCGAGCCCGATCCAAAACCGGCATTTTCAACGATAACTGCAATGGCTATCCGTGGGTTTTCGGCAGGAGCTGCCATAATAAACAAGGCGTCGGAGGTGCCGCTTCGTGGGTTCTGCGCCGATCCTGTTTTTCCAATGGAAGTAACCCCAGGTATTTCCAACCAAGGACTTTCATCGGTTATGACTCTGCGCATACCTAGCTTTACCATGTCGAGGTAGGTCTGATTGAGTTTGATTCTATGGGGGGGCTCAATTTCCGGGGTCGTAACCTCGCCTGTTTGAAGGTCTACCATATTTCTCACCAAATGCGGCGTAACCATCAGACCATCATTTGCAAAGGCGGAAATGTACCGAACGAGCTGAAGCGGAGAAACTTCTAGCGCTCCCTGACCCACGCCTAGATTCATGATGTAACCCTGGGTCCATTTGCGCTCTCCGTAAGCCTTGTTAAAATAGGCGGAGTCTGGCAGCAGTCCAGCGCGGATTTCGGACCTCGCTATGTCGAGAAAAGGAGCCTCTCCAAACCCAAATGGGGCCGCAAAATCGTGTAACGTATTCACATTGTGGAGTCGCATCATTTCAAAGAAAAATGAATTGCAGGACTCTTTGATGGCTTCGACCACGGTCAAGGACCCGTGTTTGGCCAGGCACTTAAAGAAATCGCCGTGACCAATGGGGTGACCGCCGTTGCAATAGTAGGTATAATTTTCGTCGATCGTGCCTTCGGACAAGGCCATCAGCGCAATCATGGGCTTAAATGTTGACCCTGGGGCCAACACACTTTGCGTTACTCGGTTGAAGAGCGGCTCATCGGGCGAATGAAGCAACTCATTCCATTTTTTTGGATCAAGTCGAGAAGCAAAGAGGTTTAGATCGTAGTCAGGGGCACTATGCATGGCAAGGACTTCGCCCGTATTGGGATCAATGGCCACCACCCCACC
>CALEEY010000237.1 GCA_937877085.1 uncultured Bacteroidota bacterium | reverse complement strand
GTTGCGTAAGGAAAGCTGGCGTCAGAACGTATACATTCGGCCCATCATTTATAAAGACGATGGCGTTTTCCGCGTTCAACTACACGACTCTACCGACAAAATTGCCATTTACAGTCAGCCCGTGGGCCACTATATCAAAAAGGAAGGTGCCCTGAGCGTAGGCTTCAGTTCTTGGCGGCGGGTCGATGATAATGCAATTCCTGCTCGCGGTAAAATCTCCGGAACGTATATCAACAGCGCGTTGGCAAAAACGGAGGCCGTCATGAACGGATTCGATGAAGCGTTGGTATTAACGCAGGATGGCCACGTTTCTGAGGCAAGTGCAGCCAATTTGTTTATGGTTCGCGATGGTGTACTCATCACGCCGCCAATTACCGACAACGTGTTGGAAGGCATTACCCGTAAATCGATGATTCAATTTGGCCGAGAAGACCTTGGACTCGAAGTCGTAGAGCGTAGCATCGACCGATCCGAGTTGTATCTCGCGAACGAAGCATTTTTCTGCGGAACAGGAGTGGGTGTAGCCGCTATTGGAAAAATTGACCACCGACTGGTTGGGGACGGCAATGCGGGACCCATTGCGCAAAGCTTGCTGAATCACTACCAAAAAGTGGTCACCGGAAAAGTTGAAAAATATATGGACTGGCTCACGCCTGTCTATGCTAAATAAAGGTCGTCTATCACCTAAACCTAAACCGCTATGTGTGTACCTGCTTGCCACGAACAGATAGTCCGATCCCTTAGTCGCCGATCGTTTTTAAAAAGCGCTTCAATGGTAACCGCTGCAGGGGCGTTGGCCAGTTGCACGGGTGTAAATGTCACCGAGTCGCCGGTTGCTAAAACCATTACCTACAATCGGATTGTTGACCTTACACACACGCTTAGGGAAGACTTTCCGACTTATTTTGGACCATCCCAGCTAAAAATCGAGTCCTTGTTTTCAGCGGCTGAATCTGGATTCAATCTGAATCAATGGACCATAAATGAGCATACAGGAACTCATATGGATGCTCCATTTCATTTTGATGGGTCCCAATCGGCGGACGAGATTCCGGTTTCGCGATTGGTTGGAGCCCTTGCAGTGATAGACATAAGGGCAAAAGCAGCCGAAAACGCGGACGCTCAAGTCACCCCTGACGACATTAAGGCATGGGAATCGGTGTACGGCCCGCTTCCGGCCGGAGCCATTGTGGCCATGAATAGTGGTTGGGATGCATACGTAATGGACGGGACTCGTTTCAGGAATGCCGATGACGCTGGAGTGATGCATTTTCCAGGTTTCCACCTAGAGGCTATTGACTACATGATGGAAGAAAAGGATGTCGTGGGCATCATGTCCGACACCTTGAGTTTGGACTTTGGGCCGTCACCAGATTTTGCAGCTCATTTCAAG
>CALEEY010000236.1 GCA_937877085.1 uncultured Bacteroidota bacterium | reverse complement strand
CAGCGGAATGCCAATGGGTACGATTCCAATCGTGGGCGCGTCGTCATTTTCATCCACCGTACCTCTACGGCGATAGTCGCCAAAAATAAGGTCTGTAATCGACAGAATTAGCAGTATCAGCCCTCCTCCAACCCGGAGATCATTGACGGTAATCCCCATAATTGTGAAGATGATTTCCCCGGCAAACAAAATGAGCACAGAAACAGCAAAGGCCGTTGAAGACGCCTGTATTACCAGTTTGCGCCTCGCTTTTAGGGACATCCCATCGGTCATTCCCATAAAGATGGGGAGGATGCCGGGAAGGTTCATCGCCACAAAAAGCGGCAAAAAGGATTCGATGTACGGGTTCAAGTCAAATGCCATTAATTGAAGCGCCTCAATACTATTTTTAGTCCCCTTGGATGCACAGAATAAATACTATGATTCGAATATTCACAACCTTTTTTAGCATCGCGTTTCTTCTGTCTGGATGCGAACCGCAGCGCGTTGCGGACATTGGCCCCGACGAAGTTCTCTATTTTGAAACGCTTGGAATGGGGCAAAATGGAACGGTTCGGGACACCTTGGAAGTCATTTTAAAGGATGAAGCGTCCTTTCAAGAAATGCTGCAGAACGTGAGGCCGCTTGGGGACATTGCGGCAGTTGACTTTTCTCAAGTGATGGTGGGACTTATTGCCGTGCCGACGGAATCGGGTGGATACGTGGTCGAGGTCAAGTCTATTGAAAAAACCGGTGACCAAATTACCATCAACTACGAGTTTTCGACGCCCGGACAAGATTGCTTAACACTGCAAGCCCTGTCGCTGCCATTTCAGCTAGTCGTTATTCAGCGCAGCGAGGGCGAAGTCACGTTTGTGCGCACCAATAAAAGGTATAGTTGCGCCCTCTAATACCATTGCTGAACCAGAAAACACTTCTCAACGCTACAAACGCGCCTGTTTTTCAGGTCCGGATGAACCTAAATTTCGACCTTAACACCCGCTAGCGTGGGGTTTTCGACCTTTACGTCGGTTTCAATTCTGCCGTCCCGAAGACGAACAATCCGACGAGCGTGCTGAGCCACGTCTTCCTCGTGAGTGACCAAAAGGATCGTGTTTCCAGCCGCGTGAAGCGCCTCAAACAAGATCATAATCTCGTTACCTGTCTTCGAATCTAAGTTTCCAGTTGGTTCGTCCGCCAAAAGAATCGATGGGTTGTTGACTAGCGCTCGCGCTACAGCTACGCGCTGACGTTGTCCACCGGACAGTTCGTTGGGCTTGTGATCCATTCGGTCGCCAAGACCTACGTTTGTAAGTGCTTTGGCCGCCATTTCACGTCGAGTAGCCTTCGAAATACCAGCGTAGATAAGTGGCAGTTCTACATTCGACAAACAATTCATGCGCGGAAGCAGGTTGAATGTTTGAAATACAAACCCAATTTCCCGATTTCGAGCAGCTGCTAGTTCGTCATCATCCATTTCGCTTACATCCTGTCCGTTCAGCACATACGTGCCGCTGGTCGGAATATCGAGCGCTCCAATAATGTTCATCATGGTGGACTTGCCAGACCCGGAAGGGCCCATGATGGCCACATATTCATTTGGGTAAACGCGGATATTGGCTCCGTCCAGAGCCTTCACCGTTTGGGTACCCATCTGGTAAATCTTTTTAACATCCGTAAGCTCAATAATTGGCTCCGGCTGACTCTTATCCTTCATAATTACTCTAGTGTAAAAGTCAGCTACTCCTTGACAGCCAGTGCTGTAGGTTTCTTCTGAGGGGTGATGGAATCGTTGGGCTCCAAGGTGCGAGATACGACTCGGTACGGACCAAGCACGACCTTATCACCTACACTAACGCCAGAAAGCACCACAATGTGAGTCGCGTCGGTAATACCCGTTTCGACTTCGACAAGTTTAGCTTTGCCATTGTTGTCGATGAAAACTACGCGGCGAAGATCTTCTTCTCCTTTCTTGCCTGTAAAAGTTGAGTCGTCCTCCGTTCCCCCAAATTCCTTTTTCAATTTAGAAAAGTCGCGAACGGTCACGGCCTGAAGAGGAACGGCAGTTGCCCCAAACACCGTGTGGGTGAAGATGTCGACGGTTCCGCTCATTCCTGGACGGAAATTAGGCATGGAAGTCGATGCTACCGGCAATTCGCTATTGCTAACTACATCGTCCGCTCCGGTTTCATCAAACGAAACGTTGTGCGGGTCCAAGATTCGAATTTTTACGATGAAGTTGGTTATCTGCTCCTGCGTTCCCTGGCCCTGAACCCGTGCAGAGTTGGCTATTTCAGTCACCAAACCCTTGAACAACCGATTGGGATACGAGTCCACTTCGACCGAAGCGGTATCGCCCAATGCGACGTTGACCACATCATTTTCGTTGACGTCGACTTCTAGTTCCATCAGGTCAAGCTTAGCGACCCGCATCATTTCAGTCCCTGTCATCTGAGTCGTTCCTACGACACGTTCGCCCAACTCGACGTTAAGCACAGAGATCGTACCGTCAATAGGCGCATAGATGGTTGTCTTTGACAGATTCTCTTTCGATTCTTTGAGGCGGGCTTCTGAAATCTGAACATTATACTGTGCAGACTCAAGCGACGCCTTGGCTGTTTCAAGTCTATTTTCAGACGTTTCGAAAGCCGAAATCGAAATAGCTCCACTTTCATAAAGTGCCGTTTGCCGTTTATGATCGGAAGCCGCTTGGAGCATGTCTGCTCTGCGCTGGGCTTCAGCGGCCTTGGCTTGCAAAACCGATGCTTCTGCCTGATCGACCTGAGCCTGATAAAAATCTGGCTTTATTCGCGCCAAAAGCTGCCCGCGTTTCACTTTGTCCCCTTCGGAAACTGTAAGCGTGACGATTTCTCCTGAGACGTCGGGGCTAATCTTGATTTGGATTTCCGGCTGAATCTTTCCAGATGCCGTTACAACCTGTGTAACGGTCCGGAGCTCAACGTCGCCAAATTCTACTTCAATGGCCTTGTCGGAATTACCTAAAATCCCTGTCGCTTTAACGGTTACTCCTACTATGATTACAAGTAGTATTAAAGCAGCAACAATGTATAGGATGCGTTTAGTTGCGTTCTTTTTCTTCGCCATGATGATAGATGAACCGTGTGGGTATAAACAGGAAAGATCCCTAAAAGACTAGTTGAACAGTGGCTGTCCGGGATCTAGGGTGCCGAGATAAAATTCTATGACTCGGTGTTGAAAATGGAACTGAAACAGAGCCTGCGCCCGCTGACTAGCCGAGTCTACAAACCGTGTACGAGCTTGAGTAAGCTCTACCAACGTAGACGCTCCGACATTGTAGCGCTCTTGTTCTACTTGGAGGGCTTGGTTAGAAGCCTGGAGTCCCTTTTCAGTTACTTCAAGTCTTTTTACAGCCGTCTGGTAGTCGAGGTACGCTTGGCGCACTTCGATCGCTACACTCTGTTGTAGATTTTCAAGATCGAGACGAGCATTCGCATACTGAACTTTTGAAGCTTCGATGTTGCGTTTGGTGTTGAATCGACTGAAAATCGGGACAGACAAGTTTAGGCCAATGCGTTCGCTTCGGTTGTCCGTAAGCTGATTGTTAAAATCGCTACGTCCGCCCGATGAATAGCTGGTTCCTGCACTCGTAGACAAACTAAGTGACGGTAGCGAACCGGATTTTGCCGAACGGATATTCTGTTCAGCTGCGTCGATAGACAATTCCTGGGCCCGAAGATCGGCGCGACGTTCAAAAGCAGCTAGCAGTAAGTCCTGCGGAACGTATGCGCGTGCTTTTACTGGTATTTCGTCGGCATCGGGAGCTAGAAAGTTGTAATCCGTCAATGGATCGAGGTGCAAAACTTGAATAAGGCGCGTTTTGCTTACTTGGAAGTTACTTTCCGCGTTTAGCAACTGAAGTTCAGCATTCGCCAAGGTCGCCTGTTGATTGTACAAGTCTGAAATGGCACGTGTACCTACACGGACAAACTCATCGATTTGCTCATACAATTTGGTCTGAGACTCAACGTCTTCCTTCCGAATACGAATGTTTTCCTCTGCGAGGATGACACTCAAATAGTTCGATATCACGTTAAAAACTACAGTCTGACGCGTTCTTTCGTAAGAAAACTCTTGAGATTCTAGGGTTGCACGGGCGCCCTTAAGCGTCGCAACGTTAGAAAAACCAGCAAATAGACTGATGCTCGAACTTGCACTCATATTGAAGCCATCGTTCGAGGCATTTACAAGCTTTCCGGTGGTTTGGTCAAACTGAAGACCGTAATTCCGATTCGCTCCGGATGAAAATGAAAGGTTTGGAAGAAAATCCATCCGTTCAGACTGCACGGTCAGTTCTTGCAAGTCGAGGTTGTTCTGAGCCCGCAAGATGGTCACGTTTTTGTCGAGAGCAATCTGGACTGCCTCGTTAAAACTAACGTCTCTTACCTGTTGGGCGTGAGCGTTGGGTGCTGCAAAAGCAAAAAAGAGCATCACCAAAACGGTGGCTCGCCCTACGGCTAACGAGAGGACTTTCAAGATAAAAGGTGTAGGACTGGACATAATGTGTCGACCGGTCATATTTCTGTACATAAGGGTTCTTTTTTTCAAAATGAAAAGTCAAAGACTGATCAAAAAGCCTGTTTTACCACGCGGTTTAGACGCGAAAGAGGGACGCTTCATTCCTGTTGTTTTAATGCGTCTAGTAAAACGGAGCGGAACCATTTAATGGGTGCTTCAAATTTTTGGAAGGGGTGCTTTTAATTTTTACACCGTGAAACGGTCTACGGGAGCCTATTAGCTCTGTTGCACCTGAAATTGAAAGGTTTGCAGGGAACCAGTAGATTCTTCCAATCTTGGAATTAAAAATGACCCTTCGCTACCCAATAATAGATCTCGCTATTTCTTGGCGAAACAATAGTACAGGCCATTTCCGCCGGACGCCTGAAGGTTGGATTGGCTGCAACCTCTGGACGGATGGGCTGAGTTCCACGAGGTAGGGTTGGTGCCACCGCCCTGCCGGTCGTGATGACCGACTAATGCACTTCCTTCATCCGAATTGGTCCAATTATTACAGGTAGTATCTGTATCTCCGGGCACGAAAAGTCCCTCAAGACTAGCGCCTGTTAGGATATCATGGGTATTGGGGGAGTCTCCTCGGCCGTTTACCATATTTCCCAATTCGTCAATGGACGCTTCTTTGGTGAGATTTGCCTTGTCGCTGTGCAATTCATCGACGGTCGTTGCTATTAAAACACCTTTCGAATTGTACCACGGTCCCGAGCCAATGCGATCTCTTGCGTTGATTGCCTCAGAATCTTCTGTTGGTGCCGCGCTCAGATAAGCCGCCCATTCTTTTCCTTCCGAGCCTGCAGCTTCCGCCAACAGGGTGCAAAAAT
>CALEEY010000235.1 GCA_937877085.1 uncultured Bacteroidota bacterium | reverse complement strand
TGCATACGATTTTGTTGGCTGGGTTTGTCTTGATTGTGCTTTTTTTTGCCGTTACTCGGACTCAAGTTGGTCGGGATGCCACGGCCAGGCAACTAGAAGCTGAATTTGCGGATAGCTTCCAAGGACAATTGCAGATCGGACGATTGACCGGAAACCTGCTCAATACCCTTTTTGCTGCTGATATCGAGGTTCGGGATCCCAGCGGTCTGACGGTTTTACAGATAGATTCTGTAGTCATTCGCCCCAAATGGTCGCAATTATTACGGAAGAAGTTTTCCCTGCACGAACTGATACTGGTCAACCCCAGTGTTTTTATCGAATTTGATCAGGATGGGGACTCTAATCTGGCTCGCGCATTTTCTAAAATAGATACCTCCGGAAGCTTGCCAAAAACGGACGCTGGCTGGAGAATGCAAGGCGTGGCCATTGAAGTCAGAAACGGACATATTGCGACCAGATCGCCCAGGCCTCTAAATAATCTAATAGCGTCCGGAGCCCTCTTTGACTTCGGAAACACGGTCATCGATGCCTTTTCGATCCGAGCCGATCTCGATTTTACGGGAGACAGCAAACAAATTGACGTTCTCCGCATGGCTGGCTATTTGGAAAGTCTCCAATTGGCTATCGAATCGGGAGAAAGTCAGTTTATCGTCAAAAATGATCGGATGACGCTTAATCAATTCGGAGTAAAAATTGGCGCTACCGACTTGTCCCTAACCGGGTTTTTGGATTTGAAGACCGATTCGATTTCGTCGGGAGGGCCGTCTTTCGTGGCTGAAATCGAATCCGAAAACGTCAATTTTGACGACCTCCGTCTGATCCTTCCAAAGTCCCCTCTGCGCTCAGAAGCATCGTTATCGGCGCATATTCAAGGTCCCATGAATGACCTCACCCTTTCTTGGTTTCGAATCCGTCGGAATATGCTAGACGTGGAATTAGCGGGTACGATATCGGGATATCCAGGAGTTTTGACACTAGATTTGTCGGTTGCAAAAAGTACGATCGTAGTCGGTGAGCTACATCAGCTACTTCCGGAATATGGAATCGATCAAATACTAAAAGTGCCTGAATTTGACATTTCAGCCTATGCTCAAGGACGAGTCTCGATTCAAAATTCGTCGCTGGAATCAATCGATGGTCGAGGAAGCTTCGAAATTATTTCCGATCAGAGCCAAATGTCTGGCTCCGTGACGGTCGGCGGAAAAATGGATTCATTGTCCCATCATGTATCTATTTATTCCGAAAACATAGACCTTTCGGCTTGGACGGGCAAATCTGCACTTCGTACCAACGTTTCCGGTAGTTTACGCGCCAGTGGCTACTCGAATCTTTCCGGACAATTGTATTCATCGGTTACCGGCACCCTAGAGAATCTGTCGTGGGGCAGAAGACGTCTCGGAGATGTGACGTTGGATATAGATGTTGAGCCCGAAAACATCGGAGGGAAAATCGTAATTGCCGATTCTGGAGGTCAGATTGAATTGGATGGCGATGTTGTTTTATCAGATGAACCATGGGTGGAGTTCGTTTCGCGATTTACTCACTCCAACATAGGCCCGCTGCTGGGTCAAGATAGCCTTCATACCGAAATAAACGGCCGGTTGGAAGCTTCTGCCAGCTTAAAATGGAATCACGAATTTCAAGGAAACCTGAGTGTTAGAGTAGACTCGTCGTGGGTTGGGACGGATGGAAAACGTAAGATTATTGCTCCCTTTAATTCGACGATTGATTTTGGCAATCCTGCCACGATAGACGAGCCGTTGTTGACCTTTACTTCGGATTTTGCAACGGCCAGAGTAACCGGAACCGGTTCAATCCCTGTTTGGGGTAAGCTTACATCCTCTTGGTTTTCCAGGTTAAAAGGGGTTTTTGTATCTGAATTTGGCAAAACGCTGTATGCCGATGCCACGGCTGAAATTTCGTTTCCGGATTCGCCGTTAGAGGAACTCTTGCTGTGGGAAGATGCCAGATCAGCATTTCTGCTTGGCAAATACGAGTCCCCCATTGCAGCAACCATTGATGTCGAAATTCTGGATGCGGAGCGGCTCTCTCAAGTTTCGCCCCTTTGGTCCTCCGTGAATGGGCAGGCGAAGCTTTCTAGCCGTTGGTTGATGTCCCCTGATACCATTCAGGTCCACACCGATATCCTGAAATTGAACGGCTCGATCGATAACAACTCGATTTTCGGCTCAAAAGGTGCTTTTTCTGTCGAAGCAGGCCGAGATGCATCCATTCCTCGTTCGCTTGCTTGGTCGCTTGACCTTCAAATGGATTCCATTTCCGTAGGATCGACAACGGTAGGTAAAACCGTTTTAACATCTGATTTTTCTAACAGATCAGGGTCGGTCGTCACCAGAAGTGTCGGAACCGCGAGTGTCGATAGCATCGTGGTCGCGTTCGATCTTCAAAACAATGATCTGTTTAACGAAGCGAGATTAACAACGCTGGGGATTTCGACAGCAACTGGCGATTGGAAAATCAAACAACCCGCCATCTTTAGATTTTACGGGGATGCGACTTCACTTGATGACTTTGAGCTCCGATTTAATCCCACAATGGGTCCCTCCAATCAGGCCATTTTTGCTGATGGCGTGTTTTCTTCTAACCCTGAGGATAGCCTGACGGTATCGCTTAGCGAGATCTCCTTAAGGGAGCTTTCGGAGTTCGCTAAAATTCGTCCTACCCTTGGTGGCGTACTGACGACCAGACTAGCATTTTCTGGTGGGATGCGCCGTCCAAAGTTAGCGGGTCGGGCAAGTATAGAATCATTTGCACTCGATCAGCGCATATTGGGAGATGTGACCCTCCAAAGCTCCTATTCAACCGATTCCCCCGATGCCTCTTTTTTGATGACCCTATCTCCTGTGCCGGAAGATCGGCCGGCCATGCTTTTGGGTACAAATATTCCAGCCCAAATATTTGAAAATGATCTTTCACTTTCGGGCCGGCTTCGACTGCCTAGTAAGGCCACCGAGGATCCCGGAATGATGGACTTGTTTGTAAACATTGATCGCGCCGACCTGTTTTTCTTGAACTACATTTTTAGCGATGCCATCGACGCTGTTTCCGGATACGTTTCAGGCGATGGGGACAATAGCCGGTTCGTTTTCCAGTCCTATTTTTGATATCAATATCGGTATTTTGGACGGTGCGTTTAGCGTTCCAATCACCCAGGGCCGTTACCAATTAGATGGCGAAGTCCATATTGATGAAGAAGCCATTCACTTTGAATCGGCCCATATTTCCGACCTCCAAGGTGGCCGCGCCGACCTATCGGGGAGGATTTTATTCAACGGCTATCAGTTTTTTAGTCTCGATATATCCGGCCGACTGAATGAACTCCAAATAATGAACGTAGGAGCTTCTAGAAGCCTCCCGTTTTATGGTTTCCTATGGGCTTCTGGCGACATTACGCTACGCGGACCGCTCAACGATGCGCTACTCTATTCATCAAACGCCGTGACTCGCGCAAATTCAGAACTTTTTATACCCGTAGAAGAAGAACTATCAGAGACCGACGAGAGCTTTATCGTATTTGAAGACTCCCTAGGGTTTATACCCGACTTTAAACAACTCTCCCAGCGCCCGTTCATCCTGGCGCATCGAGCCAATACAGAACGTCGTTTTTTAGACGGATTGAACCTTGATTTGTCCATTTTCGCACCCGAGGGATCGACGGTCCATCTGGTAATCGACCCGCTCCTTGGGGATGTGATCAATGCAAAAAGTACAGGCACCGTTCAATTAATTCGAGGAGATGATTCATTCCAAACATTTGGACAGCTGGCTGTCGATGGAGGGGACTATTTATTTACGGCTGGAGAGCTCTTCTACCGCCGATTTATCATTAAAGAAGGGGGCACCATTACGTGGAATGGCGATCCTGTAAACGCCACCCTCAATATTCCTGCGTCCTACAGAACCCGCGCTTCCCGTAGCGGCCTCCCCGGCGCCGATGCTTCAGCCCGGGGCTTAATTCCGCTCATCGTCAATCTTCAAATTTCTGGAACAGTAACGTCGCCCCAAGTAGACCTGTCGTTAAGCATTGACCGAGCCAATCAAAATGTTTTGGGAGATTATCAGGCATTAGAGGCCCAATTAAATCAAGTGGATCGAGCCACCGAATACGCGACAAGTGTCCTGCTCACCAACACCTTCCAACTCACCACGGAAAACATTACCTCGGATTCGGGGAGTCAGTTGGCCTTTAATAGCGTCTCTCAGCTAGTTTCGGCTCAATTAAATCGCTTTTTGAATGAAGCGCTCCCCAACGTGGACTTTACGTTTGGCTTGTTGGGGGAAAGTGCAGCCGACCTGGACGTAACCTACGGCGTGGCACTTAGGCTCCTAGACGAACGCCTTATTATCCGAGGGGAGGGGGTATATCAAGGAAATCAGGCGGCAACCAATGTACGAGCCAATGAAGGCCTACAGGGAGAGTTTGTGGTCGAAATCCGAATGAGCCCGCGGGTTTCCATAGAGGTGTTTTTCAGACGGGAGGGCGATATACTGGAAACCTCAGAACTGACCAACACCACAGGAGTTGGGGTTTCATATCAAACGGACTTTGAATCCTGGGGCACTCTTTACCGACGAATAACCGGCACCACAGCCAAAAACTGATCCAGACACAACTTATGAAGGCATTAGCGGAACGTACTGATCACCTCGTCCAAAGCAACATTCGAGCGATTACGCTCTTGTTGGCCGGTAAAAATGGAATTAATCTGGGCCAGGGTATTTGCGATATGCCTACGCCCGATCCTATCAAACGAGGTGCGCACGAGGCTATTGACCAAGACAAGTCCATCTATTCCCATTATGGCGGAATCATCGAACTTAGACAAGCCATTTTGCAAAAAGCGTCTGAGTACAATCGCATACCGGTCACATCCACCGAGGAGATCATGGTGACGGTCGGATCCACCGGAGCCTTCGTCGCC
The DNA here is from genome assembly GCA_937877085.1 of uncultured Bacteroidota bacterium. Taxonomy (GTDB): domain Bacteria; phylum Bacteroidota; class Rhodothermia; order Rhodothermales; family UBA10348; genus UBA10348. The sequence goes on along the minus strand of CALEEY010000235.1, from coordinate 410 downwards.
GCCATATTTACCCTTTTAAACCAGGGAGATGAGGTCATCGTTTTTGAACCCTACTACGGGTATCATTGCAATCTCCTAACCGTTATGGGCGCGGAAATGCGATTTGTAAAGACATCCGGCCCGGATTGGGCCATTGACTTTGATAAAGTTGAAGCGCTCATAACTCCTCGAACCAAGGCAATAATCGTGAACACGCCTGGGAACCCCAGTGGCAAGGTTTGGTCGAGAGAAGAGCTTGACAGAATGGCATCCATATTACACAAGCATGATTTGTTTGCCATTACGGACGAAATTTATGAGTACATGCTGTATGACGGACGGGAGCACATCTCGTTGGCTTCTATCCCCGGAGCCTTTGAGCGCACCATTACGTTGTCTGGATTTTCCAAAACGTATAATATGACGGGATG
>CALEEY010000234.1 GCA_937877085.1 uncultured Bacteroidota bacterium | reverse complement strand
GCTATTGGCAGCCCTGGCGGAAGAACCATCATTAATACGTCCCTTCAAGTCGTACTGAACATGTTGGATCATGGGATGAATATGGCGGAAGCCATAGAAGCGGGACGTATTCATCACCAATGGCTGCCCGATCAAACATCGTATGAAGAGTCCCTGTTTTCAGTCGATGTAATCAAAACGTACGAATCCATGGGGCATTCCACTTCGCCCAGAGGCGGCCAAGGAAGTGCCATGGGAATTTGGATTGATTGGGAAGCAGGTATTAAGTACGGTGCTTCTGATTCGAGAAGTTCACAAGGAAGTGCCGCTGGATATTAGGCACCCAAGGAAAGGTGACGCCTATTCCCGCTAAAACCATCTCTAACCATGGATATTGTTCAATTTTTGCTCTCGGTCATCAACTTGATCTTGGCCATGGTCGTATTGTTTGGCGGCCGTTTCTTCATGGGTAAAATCCACGAATTACAGCTTCAAATAGACGAACTTAAGCACCAACTGGTCATCCAGAAGGTAGTAGCTCAGCCCATTAAATCTTTTCTTCCAAACGACGTATCAGAGCCCAAAAAGAAAGCTCCTGAATGGAATATTTAATTTCTTCCAGGATGGTATGTCCGCTCTTCGTGCTTTGCGATATCGTTCGAATAGAAATAAACCGGCCGTAGTTGACCACTGGCATACCGTTCGGCCTGGTCGTTGAAGTGCTTGTTGTTGGGGTCACCATTTTGGCCGCCGGCGGTTATGGCAATGGCTCGAAGTGAATCCCCAAACTCAACGACAGCCACGAAGGAATTACCTCGCGTGCCATAAAGCTTTTTGGTATCGTTGAAGGTCGTTTGGCCATACGCTGCCAGAGAGCCCCAAGCCGCTGAGGTGAACCCGACGGGAATGCTTGGCCCGTTATCATCAAAAGGCTGAACAATGTCTCCCGTTAGGCGCTGAAAACGGTTCACGTCTCCCCAGGCCATTTCCCACGTTCCAAAATTGTCGGTCAACTTTTCGGTCGCAGCCTGAACCGCTTCTAGCCATATTTCAGGGTGATCCCCAGACTCCATAAAATGGGATACGGAAACGCCTTCTTCCGCTGCATGAGCTCGGGCTTTTCGCTGCAGGTCTTCTGCCCAATAAATAGCCATAGTGGTCGCTTTGGAATCTACGCCCCACCGCTTATCCCAATTCCTGATAACATCCACCTGTTTTGCAACAGCTAATTTCAGTGAGTCTCCAGCAGGCACCCGATCGTAGGCCTTTAAAAGCCCAGGTATCAACTCATCGAATGCTGTTAAATACGAATCGTACGCCGCTGCTCTCAGCGATTCAATCGTAAAGTCTTTCTTGCCTTCCAAGACCTTTATGGCATGGAGTCCGCGTGCATTTTCCGTGGTCGTATTCATGTACTTGGGAAAATCCTTTGCCTTTGGACTATTTGCCCCCGTCACAGAGTACGGCCAATTGTTGGTGTTCTGAATCCATCCATTTTCAGGATTCTTGACCAAAACGGACTCCCCAATGCCATGCAAGCCTTTCCAATCCGTCGCGGAAATACTTCCATCAACTGGCTGTAGGTAATTGAACGTGGTGTCCCGAACAGGAACGAAATTCGAATGGAAATACACAATATTCCCATCGGCGTCAGCGTAAACCGTGTTATTGGACGAATTCGTATGAAACTCCATGGTCGCATAAAACTGGTCGTAATTTTGAGCCTTTGTTCTTAGATAAGACTGTTGAAGCGCCTTGAGTGGCTCCTCCATAATCTTAAAAGCGACCCATTTACCGTCGGCCTCACGCACGATCGGGCCGTGATGGCTCCTGTAAATCGTGAACGACTTTTCACTCATTTGGTCACCATTTTTATACGCAATCGTGACTTTTTTGGAGGTTAAAGGCCGCTCTTCTCCATCGTATAGGTAGTAAAAGCCATCACTTTTTTCGACGATGGTTTCTAGGAACTCATCCATATTATCTGCTGCAGACGAGGTGTGCATCCAACCCGTTTTATCATTAAATCCTTGGTAGACAAAGAATTGCCCCCACGTTACCGCTCCGTATGCGTTGAGTCCTTCTTCACTCACCATGTGCACTTCGGTTCTGAAATAGAACGATGTGTGCGGATTGATAAACAGTAGCGCTTTACCGTTTTTGGTGTTAGCGGGGGAAATCGCAAAACCATTGGAGCCGGAAGGTTCACTCGTAAACCCTTGCAGGATCTCTTCTGCGTGCGGGGCTTCAGAATTCAGGGTGGCAGGGGAAATCGCTGTGGCATTCGCGCTCGCCAAAGTAGAAGACGAGAATTCTCCATTTTGGGCAATCGATTCTGCTGGTTTTCCACCATAGAATGTTTCCAAGTCGCGCATCGAGACGCGTTCTATATCTCCGCCAATGCTTCCTTCGCTAAAAGACAGCGCCATCCAAGGCTCAAATCGTTTCAAAACCTTCGGTTCTACCTCTGGGTGGCTAGCCAGGTAGTAATTGAGTCCGTCCGCCCAGCTATCCATCAGCATTTTCAACCACTCCGGACTGTCTTCATACATTTGTTGAAGGGCCGCAGGATCGATAAAAAGCCTCATCCGAAGGTCTCTGTAGATTTCAGATTCCCCTTCTGCCTCCGCTAGACGGCCCATGGAGTTCAAAAAATTGACCTCAATACGATTGAAATCGTCCTCTGCTTGCGCATATAGCATTCCAAATACGACGTCCGCATCGGTTTTTCCGTAGATGTGAGGAATTCCCCAATCATCCCTGATAATCGTAACACTATCCGCTCTAGCTTCCCATGAAGCCACTTCTTCGGCCGAAAAAGGGCTGTTCTGACTCGAACAGGAGATAAAAACAAAGGAAAGCAGGACAAACAATCTTTTCATAACAACTACGATTTGGTGGGGCTTGAAAATAACCAATCTTTGGATAAAAAACGGATTAATGGGACCAGCGAGTAGGCGTTCTATCCCATTTGTGATTTCTGAGTTCTTGGTGGAGTCCTTCGGTTAGCGGCCCAAGATCGGAACACCCAATGTTTCCGGTCACATGGTGAAGGGCCCTCATTCCCGGGATAATGGTCGTTACATCGGGACAGTTCAAAATGAAGCGCATGGCCATTTCAGCCATGGTCATCTCGGGCGGCACTATACGCTTAAGTCTTTCTGCCCTCTCCACACTCGGAACTAGATTTTCCGGAACGAAATACGTGTTTCTCCAATCGCCCTTCGGCCATGACGATTCCAGTGTGAGATTACCGGTCAGCGTTCCTTCATCAAAAGGCACGCGGGCGATAACAGCCACGTCGTTTTCTCTACAGGCAGGAAACAACTCCTCTTCTGGGTCTTGATCAAAGATGTTGTAAATGACTTGAACCGCATCGATGTAGCCGCTGGCAACCGTATTAATGCCATTCCATGGCTCCCATCGGTTGATAGAAATGCCGACACCTCGAAGCACTCCTTCCGATTTTAAGTCCTCGATGGCCCGAATCCAGCGTTCATCTTCAGCCCACGCATCTTCCCAGACGTGAAACTGCATCAAATCGAAATATTCCAAGCCTGCATTTTTTAAGCTGAGACCGACATATTCTTTAATGTATTCCGCAGGGAAGCATTCCTCTAGCGTAAACCCTCTTTTCGATGGCCAGCGCCTATTTTTAGGGGGAATCTTGGAGGCTGTGTAAATCTCACTTTTAGGATTGGCTTTGACCAACTCGCCGAGGAGTGCTTCGGAGCGACCTTCGCCGTAGGCCCAGGCCGTATCAAAAAAATTGCATCCCAGATCCAATGAGAGCTGAAGAGCATCGAGCGATTGGGCATCGTTGGAGTCGGACCACGACCCCATACCCCACATCCCGTGCCCAATCTCGCTCACATTCCATCCTAATCGCCCAAATTGTCGCGTCCTCATCTCAAAAGCCCATTTTCGTTAAAGTGTTCTTAGAAAGCTTAGTCCGGCGTTATTTGCTCATCGGCACCATAATCTCTCCACGCAAAATAACGCTGTTCGTGCTATGAATATGGTGAATATCACGGAGCGGATCTTGATCTAACAATACCATGTCGGCCACTTTCCCGACGATAATACGTCCAAAGTCCTGGCTCTTGCCCGAAAAACGGGCTGCCTGAGCGGTCGCCATTTTGATAACCTCCATGGCAGGAATTCCAGCGTCCACAAAGGCCACCATTTCTCCATGCAAACCAGATCCGGGCTGTTGGGGCCAGTCTCTATAAGCAAAATTGGCCCCCAACAATAAAGGAACCCCGGCTTCGTAAAACCGCCGAACAATAGAGTATGCTTTTTGAATCTTCTCATCCATGCTGGGGTCCTCTCCGCTAGCCACAAACGGAGCCACTAAACTGAACAAGGCCGGAGAAACCCACGTCCCATTTTTTAATAGTGTCTGGATAGTGGCCTCAAGCTCCTCCTCCGAAAGCTGCAGGTAGGGACTTAAATGCTCGATGCTTCGGAGGCCGAGTGCTGACGCCTCAATAGCGCTAAGTCCCTGTGGGACATGCCCGACTACTGAAAGACCAACGCTATTGGCTTCCGAAACCAACGCCTCCACCAGGTCCCTAGCTATACGCGGTTGGATTTTAATAAAGTCCACTCCCCTGTCTTTCAATGTATGCGCAGCTACTCGGGCTTCCTTGGTAGTGCCCACTTTTAATCGATATTCATCTTCTGCCTCAAGACCCTCCACGTATGGCCCGCACCAAACCATGCTAGGACCAACAAGCTCTCCCGATTGAATCCTTGCCATCCAACCTTCGATTTCGTCTGGGTCGCCCCCCAACTCCCGAATACTCGTCACTCCGGCGTTAACGAGCATACCCAACGCGTCTTCTCCCCAATAGGATAGATGCGCGTGCATGTCCCAGAGTCCGGGTATTAAAAATTTACCGGTACCATCAATGACCACGGCTCCTTCGGGAAATGGAGGCTTCCTAGCCATTGAAATCGAGCTAATCCTCCCCTGCTGAAAGATCACTGTTGCATTCTCTACGGCTTCATCCGATTCTCCATCAATCAGCGTAACCGAATGTATGACAACGGGTTGTGTCTGTTTGGCTTGGATTGGTATCGCGCCGCCCATCGTCCACATACCGGCTAAAATCAACCAAAAGTGAGTCCACTGGTAATTCAATTGTAGTTGCGCGCCCATCTGTGTTTCTTTAGGGAGTCTGTTCATACATGTGAATATCGGAATCAAAGCCTTATGAAAAACATCTTTCGTGCCCTCACCTATTCGATTTTACTGGGGGTGATCCTGGTTTCCTGCGACTCAAATGATCCTGCTGTCGAACTTAATGCTTCTTCGGTGTTGGGGACGTATCGACTCAAAACGGTCAATGGCGACGCCGTGCCTTATGCCATTACAAATGCTACCGGAACTACCATTGTCAATTCTGGAAGCGTAGTCATTGGCGAACAACAGTCCATTCAAGTTACTTTTACCTATCAGCTGGACTCCGGCGCCATCCTTACGGAAAGCCAGACTTCAACTTGGAGTTTAGATGCTGGAAAATTGTTTATCGTTCACCCCGACCATGGGGTGCAATATCCAAACAATCAAATAAATTCGACCAGAATAGAGCTGCATTCGACGTGGTATCCTGATATTCCACTGAAAATGATTTTTGAGAAAGAGTAGCCCATCCTCCTTAAATCGTTTGATCGCATTTGGGATTTGACCTCCCACAACCTATTGAAATTCGGCATTCTTGGTTTCCCCAAATAACCTTGATTGGGGATTACATATTCTCAAAATCGCGTAGGCAGCTTGCCTTTTCCTATAAAGGCGCAACCAGGAGTGAAGCCCTCCGTCTTAAGTGGCTGACTTTGTCGGTACCCACCTGCCCAAAATAATTTAGATGTTAAAAAATAACCTGTTCCTCGTACTACGAGGACTGAAAAAAGACCTTGGTTTTTCAGCTATTAACCTTGTAGGCTTAGCTATCGGCCTCGGATCTTGCCTTCTAATTTTGCTATTCGTCACGCACGAACTGAGCTACGATAAGGGGTACGACAATGCAGACAACGTTTATCGGGCTGTAATTGATGCTACCATTGGCGGCGATGAAACCGCATTTGCCATTGCCCCTTTCGCCGCCTTGCCTTCCTTTAAGGAGGACATTTCTAGCATTGTAACGGGTGTTCGTGTTCAAGATTTTGATGGGCAAGTGGTGGTTGAAGGCGTGAATTATGAAGAGGAAGAAATCTTATTAGCGGATACCTCTTATTTCGAGGTGTTTTCGGCTACGTTTATTAGTGGAAATGCGGAAGAAGCCCTAGATAAGCCCGGTTCAGTGGTCATAACCGCTTCGACGGCAGAGCGTCTCTTTGGGTCGGTCGAGGCCCAAGGACGAGCACTCAAAATAAACGATATGGAAATGACCATCTCTGGAGTCATTGAAGACCCGAGCGTGGCTTCTCATCTATCGTTCGACTATCTCGTGTCCATTATGAATCTCCCCGAGGCGTCTCGTGAAAGACGCGACGCCGCTTGGTACGACATTGGTATGTTGACCTACGTCGTCCTGGCACCGGGCACTGATATCTCCCAGGTTGAGCAGGAAATGGCCAATTCAATCGAAAAAAGGGCTGGTGAGCGTGGCAGGCAAGTTGGTATCCAATTTATTTTTTCGCTTCAACCCTTAAAGGACATCCATCTTCATTCGCAGCGCCAAGCTGAATTCGGTGCTAATGGCAATATCAACTACGTGTACGCATTTGGTGTAATTGCCATCTTTATCCTGCTTATTGCCTGCGTGAATTTCGCCAATCTGTCCACGGCGCGGTCCACGATGAGGGCAAAAGAAGTTGGCGTTCGAAAAGCCGTCGGTGCGCACCAAGGCGACCTGATCGCCCGATTTATGACAGAATCCTTCCTTACCGTCGTGATTTCTATGTTTTTGGCGTTCTTGTTTGCCGTTGCATCCCTTGGATGGATGAACTCGGTGACAGGCAAAGAATTATCAATGATGTCCCTGGCTACACCTACAATGATTGGTGGCGCGGTAATTCTCCTTCTCTTCTGCACGTTTATAGCAGGAAGTTATCCTGCGTTTGTGCTGTCCGCCTTTAAACCCGTTTTAGTTCTTCGGGGTCAAATAGCCGGTCTATCCTCAAAATCGTACACTCGGCGCGGCCTTGTCGTGCTTCAGTTTGCGGTTTCTATTGTACTCATTATTGGGACCTTCGTGGTTCGCAATCAAATCGACTACTTAAAAAACAAACCCTTAGGATTCGATAAAGAAGCGGTTGCCGTCATTCAAATGGATACGGCCAACGATCAGGCGACTTGGGAGAGCTTCAAACAAACTCTTTTACAACAGAGTACCATTTCAAACGCGTCCTTTGCGAGCGGTGTACCCGGCAATACAGGAGAATTACGACTTTTTGTACCCGAAGGAAGCGATTCTTCGCAAACGTACGCAACGATTGTAACGCGGGTCGATCAGGATTTTGTTGATACCTATGGAATGCGGATGGCTTCGGGTCGCTTTTACTCCAAATCATTTCCTTCCGATTCGCCCGAAGCATTTGTTATCAATCAAGCCGCGGCATCTAGTTTCGGTTGGACCGACGAGGAAGCCATTGGCAAAACTCTGGAATTTAGTGGTGTTCAAAAGTCCACTGTGATTGGCGTGGTTGAAGACTACCATTATACGGCTCTGACCCAAAAAATTGGACCACTCGCATTTTACCTTTCTAGACAGCCAATGGGGCAACTGACTGTTCGATTCACCAAAGATGGAGAAATGGCCGCCATAAGCGCTATTGAAAAAGCTTGGAGTGAATTTGAGAGCCAGCGTCCATTAGACATTACGTTTGTCGATGAAGACTTGGCTTCCCGATACGGAGACCAAGAAACCGCCGGAAATTTGGTTTCCATTTTCGCCATCCTCGCGATATTAATTGCTGCATTGGGACTTTTTGGCTTGGCCTCATTTTCGGTCCAGCGGCGCACTAAAGAAATTGGCGTTCGAAAAGTTATGGGAGCTAACGCTAAGCAAATTATTTATTTGATAACCAGCGAATTTACCTCCTTGCTTCTCATTGCTAACCTTATCGCATGGCCGCTAGCTTGGTATTTGCTGTCCAGTTTCTGGATGACGCAATTTCCCTACCACCCAAGCCTCTCCGTCCTACCCTTCCTACTAGCAGGGATTCTGTCACTCGTGGTTACCCTGGTAGCAACCTTGTACCATTCGGTGTCAGCGGCAAATGCAAATCCTGTAGATTCGCTGCGTTCAGAATAACCGCTGAAGTTGATAATTGGGATCGGACCATTTTTGGACAAACATAATTCTCGGAAATGTGCTTTTATCCAAGTCTAGTCGCTAGATTGGCGGCTTCACCTAGAAAACCGATTTACCTATGTCTGTCATCAACAAATCCTTGATGCTTGTTGGATTGTGTATGGTCACTTTCCAGTCCTCGTTTGCCCAAGACCAGACGGCCGCTCGAAGGTCCGATCTAAACTTTGCGATTCCCAAGTTGGCCGTCCCTGAGATGACCATAGACGGCGTGTTGGACGAAGCGGTTTGGAATCAGGCAGCCGTTACGGCGGGTTTCATGCAGTACATCCCGGTCGATGGCAGGCCGGCTGACGATGGAACGAAAATTCGGATGTGGTACGGCACCAGCGCGCTCTATATCGGAATTGAAGCGGACGAAATTCATGGCGAAGTACGCTCCACATTGGCAGACCGCGACAAACTGGACAACGACGACCGTGTGGTGATCGTGCTCGATACCTATAACGATCAACGCTCCTCATTTGCTTTCATTGTTAATCCAATTGGGCAGCAGGCAGACGGTACCCTCAAGGACGGATCATCGTCTTCTGGAATTTCCAGCCGAGGTGGTGGTGAACCCTTCTCGATTGACGAAAATCCTGACTATTTATTTACATCTCAAGGACGTCTTACGGATGCTGGATACGTCATTGAGATTGAGATCCCGTTTAAAAGTCTTCGATTTGAAAATACTCCGACGCAAGATTGGGGCTTTAACATACTTCGAAAGGTCCAGCACTCTGGTTATTGGTCGTCATGGAGTGGCACTCGGCTGGGCGGAGCCTCCTTTATGGCGCAAAATGGTACGCTCTCGGGCCTGACAGAGATCAGACGCGGTCGCGTGCTGGATATCAATCCAGAAATCCGCGGGGCGTTAAAGAGAGGCCCAGATCCGGAAAAGTTTGAAAGCGATACCACCGACCCGCTCGGCCTAAACGTTCGATATGGACTTTCCTCCAATATGGTCCTAAATGCGACCCTGAATCCTGATTTTTCACAAATCGAGGCCGATGTCGTCCAAATTAACTACGACCCACGCCGGTCCGTATCCTATCCCGAAAAGCGACCCTTCTTTTTGGACGGGATCGAAATGTTCAGTACACCGACCCAACTCATTTATACGCGAAGCATCGCCAACCCGCTTGCTGCAGTAAAAGTGGCTGGGAAGTCCGGATCTACGACCGTTGCGGCGCTCTCGGCTGTGGACAATGGCGGTCCCTCAATTGCCGATGTAGATGCCTCCTACGTCAATGCTATCCGTCTGAAAAAGGACTTTGGCGGACAAAACAGCGTTGGGCTTGTGTATACAGATCGCATGCACGACGACTGGTCCAATCGCGTTTTTGCTGTGGACGGGAGCGCTATTGCGAGAGATAAATACTCTTTTCGAGCACAAACAGGCTTCAGTACCACGACCGGAATCGATGGCGTAGCACCCATGTGGAATGTGAGTGCCGGCCTCTCTACTCGAAAATGGAGCGGAGGACTCAGCACGACCGGTTATCATGCAGATTTCGATCCAGCCGTTGGATTCCTCGGCCGTGGCAATCAGGTCACGCTCAACGCAAATGGCCAAAGAACTGTTTACGGAGCGGAGGGCGATTTTTTGGAAAGGGCAAGCCTTTCCATACGTCTGACTGGAGCTTGGGACTACGACGGCTTCATGAACGGCGACAGTCCGGAGGATATCCGGTTCTACCCTACCTTTAGTTTTCAGATGCGGGGCGGATGGGGACTAACTGTTTTTACGTGGTTTGAGTCTTTTGGCTATCCGGCGGACTTTTTTACACATTACTACCTCAAAACGGACACCGGGTTTGAGCCGTATAAAGGGGAGCCTAATCTGATCAATATCGGTCCAATGATTACGCTCACCACTCCTCAGTTCAATCGTTTTTCAGGATTTATCCGGTACAGCTTTGGTCGCGATCCAAATTATGACGAGTGGGCCGATGCCAACATTAGTAATTTTGAAATGGAAGGACGATACACCCCAACAGATCAGCTACGATTTGAACTGAGGTATGACCACCAGCAGCATTTTAGGGCGTCGGACAAGTCCCTCGTGTCGCTAAGCCGCGTTCCAAGGCTAAAAATCGAATACCAGATAACCCCGACACTATTCGTACGCTTCGTTGGCCAATATCGATCGTCGTACAAAGATGCGCTTCGCGATGATTCTAGGACCGATTTCCCCATTTACTTCCTCGCTAGCGACGGCAGCTATGAAAGAGCGGATAGTAAGCGTTCGAATAATATCCAGGCCGATTTCTTGGTATCCTATCGGCCAACGCCCGGAACGGTGGTATTCTTGGGCTACGGTACCGCAATGAGCGAAACAGAGACCTATCGATTCCAAAACTTAGCGCGCCGGGCAGATGGCTTCTTTATGAAGCTGAGCTACCTATTTAGGGTGTAACCTAGCGGTTGCAGCACCACTTCAGCTTTATAATGTTGCCAGAAATGCCTTCAATTGCCGGTTGAATGCATCGGGTTGTTCAAGGTTGGAAACATGCCCAGCGTCATCGATCACATGAAGAAGCGAGCCTTTTATCTGTTCGTGCATAAAAACGGACTGGGCAAGAGGTGTTACTTCGTCTTCCTGACCGCACATGATTAATGTTGGAATGGCAACATCTTTCAGTGTGGAGCACGATTCCGAACGCTCGGCCAGCGCTACGAGCCCTGCGGTTAAACTGTGGTCCGAGGCGGAAGCGATAACGGCACGTAGCGCTTCAACTACGTCTAATTTGTGGGTCAAAGACTGTTTGGTGAATACTTTTTGCAAAAACCCTTCGCAAAAATCGGCGGCCCCGCCCGAATTGATGCTATCGATAGTGCTATAGCGCTTCTGCTTTCCTTCGGGCGAGTCAGCATTGCACTGCGTATCACATAAGATCATCGCAGAAAATCGGTCCGGGAATCGTTTTTGAGTATTAAGAGCGATGTAGCCGCCCATCGACAATCCACAAATAATCGCGGTTTCGATGGATAAATCGTCCATAAACCGAATCAAATCCTCGGCGAATAGATCAATACTGAGTTCCTTTTGGGGGTCTTCGGAGCCCCCGTACCCACGAATATCAACAGCAATAGCACGATGTGAGGTTTGCAGAAATGTTAATTGTTGGCGCCACGTCGATTTGTCGAAGGGGTACCCGTGTAAAAATATAATCGGGACGCGCCCCTCTCCAACGTCGTCATACGACACGTTGAAATCATGGATGGTGCGAGTCAGCTTGAATCCTTTTACATTCGTTGCCATGGTCTTCCTGATTGGTTCTGGATGAGAAAAGAGCCCGTCGTGCTTAAATAACGAACCGCTAAACAATGGAAACTCGAACTAGCCCTGGTTCCCAGCTTCCCATTTGCCGACGACCGAAGTAGCGACTGCATTTCCCAAAACATTGGTAGCGCTTCTGAACATATCGCAAAAATGATCGATAGGTAATATGAGTGCAATCCCTTCAATCGGGATACCAAACATTCCGCAGGTGGCCGCAACGACTACTAAACTTGCTCGGGGAACGCCTGCGATTCCTTTACTTGTAAGCATTAACACCAGAAGCATGGTGATTTGGGTCCCCATATCCAAGTGAACGCCATAGGCCTGTGCAATAAAAATGCTGGCAAATGTCATGTACATCATGCTTCCATCGAGATTAAAAGAATACCCCAGTGGTAACATGAAGGAAACTATTCTATTCTTAATACCAAAGCGTTCTAATTCTTCTGTCAATTTCGGAAATACAGCCTCGCTACTAGTGGTTCCGAAAGCAATGATCAATGGGCTGACAATATGTTTTAGCAACACCGTCATTCGTTTTCCTAAAAAGGCATAACCAACCGTTGTTAAAACGAGCCATAG
>CALEEY010000233.1 GCA_937877085.1 uncultured Bacteroidota bacterium | reverse complement strand
ATTGTTGGTTATCACAAAGCTAATTACCGTATTCAAACACTTCCCATCTGTTGAGGAAGCAGCCAAAAGCTACGAAGTCTAAGGTAATTCGACGATTTATGCGTTTCGGGAGGATTGTTATATCCAATTCTCAGGGAATGCAAGGAACGAAAATCGTTTGTGAAGTATGACTGTAAAGGCGGCGGGTGAGAACCCGCCGCCTTTATCTTGTTTTATAAAATGGTGCCCGCTCGGTGCACGTAGAAATTAATTTCCATGCCAGTTTCAGTTGTTATCGGAAGTCAGTGGGGAGATGAAGGGAAGGGCAAGATTGTCGATCTTATTTGCCGCGACATAGATATTGTAGCCCGCTACCAAGGCGGGGCGAACGCAGGTCATACCATTTGTTGGGACGACAAAACGTTTGTATTACACCTTATTCCAAGCGGTATTTTCCAGGAAGGTGTCGACTGCGTCATTGGTAATGGAGTCGTCATTGATCCGGTTGCCATGATGAAGGAAATTGGTATGGTAAAGGATCTTGGGTATGATGTGGGAGGGAGACTTTTCGTCTCTCACAATGCCCACTTGATCATGCCCTATCACAAGCGGATTGAAGAAGCCAAAGAAAAGTGGAGAGATGGGGAAGCGATCGGCACCACTGGACGTGGCATTGGTCCGGCTTATGTTGACAAGTTTGCTCGGTCGGGAATTCGTGTAGTGGATTTGTTAGATCGGGACTTGTTGCGTAAAAAGATTATCGCCTCCATGGAGGAAAAGAACGCCATTCTCGAAAAAGTCTATGGCGCCGAGAAAGTTGATGTAGAGGCTTTAATCGAGGAGTACGTAGAATTCGATAAGCTCATTGACCCCTATATAACCGATACCACCGAACTACTCTGCCGGTCATTAAAGCAAGGTAAGAGGGTACTGGCTGAGGGCGCTCAAGGTTCTTTACTCGATGTTGACTTTGGAACCTACCCGTTCGTAACGAGCAGCCACCCGACGGTTGGAGGGTGTTGCACAGGGTTAGGAATACCTCCAACATCAATCGATCGAGTGATCGGTATTGTTAAAGCCTATAGCACGCGTGTGGGAAATGGACCGTTTCCGACTGAACTAAATAATGATTTAGGTGAAGAACTGCGTCAAACGGGTCACGAATTTGGTGCGACTACTGGGCGCCCACGCAGATGTGGTTGGCTGGATCTCGTTGCGCTCAATTACACCACCATGATCAACGGATTCACTGATTTGGCGATTACTAAGCTGGATGTGTTATCCAACCTAGACGAGATAAAAATCTGCACGGACTATGTGTTGAAGGGTAAAAAAATTCGTCGATTCCCGAGCGATCTTCCAAGCCTCAACGAAGTAGAACCAGTGTATGTGACGATGCCTGGGTGGAATAAAGACATCGTAGGTATCACAGAATGGAATGATTTACCTGTAGAGGCACGAAATTACCTAAAATTCGTTACTGACTATCTCGAAGTACCTGCCAGCCTTGTTTCAACTGGCCCCAAACGAGATCAAACAATCGTATTGTAACGGCCCAGCTAGGTAATCATGAAAGCATATCGCGTTTCGGTAAATTTGAAACTGGGTCTTATCAGTTTCGCTGTTCTGATTGCGGTTGCTTCCCTTTGGTATTCAACACAGCTGGTCGATCGGCTAAAAGAGCGTGAAACGAAGGTAATTCAGCTGTGGGCCGCCGCGCTGGAGGAGATTCCCAAAGCTCAGCAAAGCGGCGCCAGCGCCCCGTTTCGAACCGATTTGAGAGAGGTAGAGTCGGTTCTGTCTGGGGTGAGCAATCTCCCTGGCGTTCAGGCTACGCTGTCCCCTAAAGATTTTGAACGATTTGAGGCAGCTCTGCAATGGGCTCAGAATGCTCCCCCTTCTCACGATCTCACGTTCATTCAGGATGCGATTTTAATTCCAGATCTTGTGGGCGGCATTCCGGCTATCCTGACAGATTCTTTGGGCCAACCATTGAGTTGGTGGAATACGGGATCGGATGCCACCAGTTTTTCCGAGCTCAATGCGGAGGAAACGGCCAAGCAAATGGCACATCTGGTTGCTCAGGTCCAGGAAATGGCGCTAATCCACGACCCGATACCCATTGTGGTGACCTTTCCAGGAACGCCGACATCGCCTCCCATCAGATTTGTTCAAAATTTGTACTATGGCGAGTCAGAGTTGGTCGAGGGCCTGCGAAAATTTCCGTATTTCCAGCTTCTTTTCGTTTCACTTTTTGTATTTGTAGGATATTTCGGATTCTCCTACATCCGGCGAAGCGAGCAGTCGAGTCTGTGGGTAGGAATGGCAAAAGAAGCCGCCCACCAATTGGGTACGCCTATTTCTAGCCTGATGGGTTGGTTGGAATATATGCGGATGGTGGACAATAAAAAGAGCGAATCAACCCACGAAGAAACGTATCAGGAGATTGAAAAGGACATTGAACGCCTATCGCGAGTTGCTGGCAGATTTTCTGATATTGGATCGCTTCCAAAATTAGATGTTCAATTGGTCGGGCCCGTGATTGAAAGTACGACGGACTATATCAGACGCCGGCTACCTCAGAGCGGGACCTTTATTCAATTGAACGTTGTGGCGGAGCCCGAATTGAAAGCTCCTCTTAACGCCGAGCTTTTTGAGTGGGTCATTGAAAACCTACTGAAGAACGCACTCGATGCCATGGACTCGGAAAGGGGCCGGATAGACCTTTTGGCCTCTGCTACGGACGGGAAGATCCGGATCGACGTTCGAGATACAGGAAAAGGAATTGACCGAAGGCATTGGAAAAACATCTTCCGCCCAGGTTTTAGTACAAAAAAACGGGGATGGGGACTGGGTTTGAGCCTCGCGAAACGGATCGTAGAAGATTACCACGGAGGTACTTTGACGCTAGTTCAATCGAAAATAGGGCAGGGATCAACGTTTAGAATTGAGTTACCCGCTTCGGCACACGTCACCCTTGGAAGCTAACTCCTTTAAACCGGATGTTAATCAGCTACCAAAGCTGAATTTATTTCTCAGTTCCTGTGGGTTTCCTTCGGTATAGGTAATGTACACATCGTCTCGATTCCTGAATGTCATACGAGACCCAACTTCAAGTTGCTGAATGTCTAGGCCACGTGGTTGAGCTATTTGATTCAAAACTTCCGGATCGAAATCAAACTCTGGAGTCTTTGATTGAATGGTGCTGTAGTCTAACACAAAAACGTTGACGGCCGTCCCATCTAGATCATAATGAATGACGGGCAGCGTCAGGGAAGATGTGACCGCTTCAATGGACAATCCCCGCAAGGAGCCATTGTCTAAATGAGGAACCTGAATTTTTAGACCCGTCCGATCTCTCAGAACGCGCTCAATTTGAGCGGGGTCAGAACCTTCAAATGCCCAATCAGAATTCGGAGCATATCGGTCGATGGCATCAAGCATATCCACACTGCCTGAATCGCTTCCTGTGGCGATGCTGGCGGGACGCGCAATCCAAGTCCCGATAGCAGACGCGATAAGAATGATAATGATGCTTCCGGCTACCTTGACCGCCATGGAGGACTTGCCTTGTAAAGGAGATCTGCTGCGAGCGGCTAAAGAATTAGTCGACGAAACTTGCGGAGCATATTTGGACAACAGCGCCGATCTCAAAGACGGAGGCGCCGGCTCTAACGTTAGTGCCAAAAAACGAGTCAAAGCTACGGAAACGTCCCGTTCGCTAATCGCCGAGGGGTTTTGGATGTTCGGCTGTAATTCCAACGCTCTGTGCACCCGATGCATAAACGTTGATTTTTCGACAGGGTCGACGGATTCACCTGTAAATGCTTGATAAATGGCAATTCTTCTTGTCGGAGACGCAGACCCTATCAGGCCGGGAAGGACCTTTTGAAGTTCAGTATGGATCTGTCTACTTCGCATCAAATCAGGCCCATCCATGCTATCTGTAAATGGATAATGGGCCGCGAGCAACTGCCCCGGAGGAAGTAAAGAACCAGCGGCTCGCTCTGCAATTACGTGCTCCACCAATCGCGCCGCGTGAGTTTCGTCACGAGCCATCAATTGAGCTAGGAAATACAGATCGTCTAGGTCGTTCAATTCAGGGTCTTTCAACCGATTTAGCCTCTTTCATCAGAAAAAACAAGATTTACGGGGGTTCCTTTGCGTATATCTAACATACTGGCTGCGGATCCCCGATGTATGGCAATTTCAACAAAATCATTGCTGTTTATCAAGAGTGTAGGATCTCCGGAGTCTACATCTTCATAGGTGGTATGGATGCAATCAATGATGGCATTTCCTGCATAACATTTAAATGGTCGCGTGCGATGACTTTCTAAAAATTGGCTTTTCGTTATGTTGGTAATGCAATTGCCAAAGCGGTCGATGTGGACTACCCAACCCTGAACACCGCGTTCATCCGTGATGGGCAAGGCCCAATGCAGCGTCTTTAGGCTGTCCAACGGATTACCAGCGGCCGTAAGGGTTAAACCTGTGGTAATATGGGCAGCCACTGGAGCGAAGATATCGCGACCGTGAAACGTCGGACTAGGGTTCGGATTTCTCCAAAAGCGAGGTTTGTTCAGTTCGACTAGAATGTCGGGTTTTCCTTCAGATAACAACAAAGAAAAAAGGCCGTTGTCAGGCCCAACAAAAAATTGATTGTTGTACCGCAGTGCAATCGGACGACGTTTCGTCCCTACACCCGGATCTACTACAGCCAAGTGGACGGTACCCTCGGGAAAGGTCAATGCGGCGTTTCGTAATACAAAAGCCGCCTCCATGACATCTTGCGCAGAAATGTTGTTGGAAATGTCTACGATGTTAACTGCAGGATTAATGCCTAAAATAACACCCTTCATGGCTGCAACGTAGCCATCTTTTGTTCCAAAATCGGTCGTTATGGTCAGTATACCAGGAGTTGCGATCAAAGCGATGCAGTGTCATTAAGGCAGGAAGGGCGGTCGTAGACTTCAAGATACGCTCTACAACTGCCATCCGGAACACCTGAATCGAGCGCGTGTAGGGCAGACAGGTCTTAAATTACCCCGACTAAATAAATGCCATCAGAAAATCAAACCAAAGGATTTGCGGGAGAACGAATCGCCGCCGAGTGGCTCGAATCCAAAGGGTATGTCATACTCGAATCCAACTATCGTTTTATGAAAGCCGAAGTCGATTTAATCGCCTTTTTACCTGCTAAACAATATCACCGGGGCGGGGACTTAGTGTTTGTTGAAGTTAAGTGGCGTAAAAACGCCGATTTTGCTCATCCGGAGTCGTCCGTCGGTGCCACCAAGAAACGGTTAATGCTGCAAGCGGCCGAGGCCTTTTTGCACGAGCGTAAGATGGAAGGAACGCCCTGCCGATTCGATATTATTTCAATGGTAGGGGCACATCCCGAAATTGAATTCGAGCATATTGAATCGGCATTTCTTGGCTAATCAGTCGTCCTGGTAGAAGGCTACAACCGCGGTCTGTACTCCTTTGGAGGGTCGTCTGCCACGCGTTCAAAGGCCCAGTATCCCATAAAAACGAGGCCATATGGATCTAAGGTGTCTCCCTTATAATCGACCAGGGCAGGTCCGTGATCCAAAAAGGTCCAAGATGTCTGAAAGCGTGGATTGGAGCGTTCGGGTCTCATTGACCAGTCTAAATAAGACTCTTCCTCTTTCTCGCCCATAAACACGATTTCCATGTGGCCCTCGAAGTCGAGAAAATATTCATTTTCCACTTCTCCAGGTTTTAAAAGATTTTTGGGATCCAACGGGAAACGTTGGTCCGCCATGGCCGAACTCCGGTTAAACGTATCGCCAGCGTTTCCGCCAACAGACGGCCGGGAATACGTTTTGAAGCCTTGCGCTTCCGACCTGCCTGCAATTAGGGCTAACATGAAATGACGAAATGATCCGATAAATGCCGCTCTTCGCTTCTCTTCCCAGTGTTTAGCCTGCTCCTCGGATTCCGCTTCCATTTCCTCATAAAGACCCTCGCCGTCATATTTGACTCTAGAGGGCGTGGATTCAAAGTCTTTAAGGAAATACTGAATGCGGTATCCCAGCGCTCGATTTTCAATAATCAAGGGTGCGGATGCTACGGCCGTAAAACTGCCTCGTTTGTCTTCAAAATCCAGTACTTCAGGATTTAGAATACTTGTTTCCAATGCGTTGGGCGTTTCGCCGATAAACATTTTTGTAAACTTTTCGAGCCGTTTTTTCCAATCCTTGTCTCGATCCGCTTCAACGGTGATTTCGCCGACTTCTAAAATCGATTCTTTGAGCTCAAAATCGAAGGTGTAGTCTTTACCGACCCGAAGCATGATATCCCGGAAATCTGGCTCAAAGCCGAGCATGGAAACGTACACTCGGTGAGCCCCCATGGGCACATTGTGCAGATCATAATTCCCCTTGACGTCGGTCACGGTACCAATCATGGAGCCCGCAATAAAAACATGAGCACCCGGGAGGGGCTGTTTGGTCTCAGCGTCTACAACCTGTCCACTAATCAGGGCGCGTGCATTGGATTGCCCAAGAACGGGTAGGACACCGAGAGCTAGCGTCAAAAGAAAAAAGGTTAAAAAACGGCGCGAGGTCATCATAATTTTGATACGTCTTTGTTAGGTCTGAATCTGGAGCAATTTTCGCACCCAATCACTAGTTGTCACGCGGTATTGCCCTCACGTCCTATACCGCCTGTTGAATAGCCACAATAGAACTGGGATCCTCCAAGCTGGTGACATCCCCAAGGTCTTTACCTAAATAGGTGGCTTGAATGACACGTCGCATTACTTTTGCGTTTCGAGTTTTAGGAAGGGCACGGCTAAACTTGATGAATCCGGGTTTCAATGGCTTTCCGAGTTGGTTGATCACGGAATGTAGTAATCGCTCTCGGATCGCTTCGCTTGGCTCTACTCCATCTACCAAAACAACATAGACTCCGACTTCCTCGCCTTTTATTTCGTGAGGGATGCCTATGGCAGCGCTTTCTGCGACATCGATGTCGGCGTCCACAATGGCTTCGATTTCGGATGGGCCTAGCCTTTTACCGGCAATTTTGATGGTATCGTCGCTTCTACCCAAAATGAACCACAATCCATCTGCGTCAATGGCCGCAAAATCGCCGTGCACCCAGACGTCATCGAATCGATTCCAATAAGACTCCAAATACCTCGCCGAATCTTTCCAAAACCCGCGAGTCATGCCAATCCAAGGGGCTCGAATAACCAATTCCCCGACCTCTTCGCGAACAGAGTTGCCCGATTCGTCCACAATATCGGCAGCCATTCCCGGAACGGGTCCGGTAAAGGAGCAGGGCTTAAGCGGTTTGAAAAAGTTGCCGCATAGAATACCGCCCGATATTTCGGTTCCTCCAGAGTAGTTCAATATGGGATGGTTTTTTCGGAGGACCACCTCAAATACCCATCCCCACGAAGCCGGGTCCCAGGGACTGCCGGTCGAGGCTATGGCTCGAAGCGTGCTCAGATCGCACCGTTCAACCCACTCTCTTCCTTTCGGCATGAGCGTTCGAATTAAGACGGGAGATAATCCAAGGTGTGTAACCTTATGTCTTTCAATGAGTTGCCAAATTCTGTTAACCTCGGGAAAATCGGGAGCGCCGTCATAAATGACCATGCTAGCTCCAATAATAAGAGTCCCGAAAACAAGCCAGGGACCCATCATCCAACCCATATCACTCATCCAATACATCGTCTCGCCTGGCTTAACGTCCATGGCATGAAACATATCCTGTGCGCCTTTGATAGGAAATCCGCAATGGGTATGGATGGCCCCTTTAGGTTTACCCGTAGTGCCAGAGGTGTAAATAATCATCATCACATCTTCGGCACTCGTGCTTTCGGTGTGGCTTACCGCTCCATGCCCTTCAATAAAATCACTGTATGCCATATCTCGACCGGCCTTCATTGGGACCGATGAAAGACCACATCGATTTAGGACAATAACCCTACGTACGTTCGGGCAATTTTCAAGAGCTTCATCCGCGACTTCCTTCATCTTGGACACTCGACCGCGTCTTGGAGCTCCATCCGACGTGAATAAGGCGACAGCATCGGCATCCAGCAAGCGCGTCGCAATGGCACTTGGGCCGTATCCAGAAAACAAGGGGAGCACGACGCCGCCCATCTTTATAACAGCTAAAAACGCCACAATGAGCTCCGGAGTCATGGGCATGAACAACCCGATGGCATCTCCTTTTCCAAAACCCGCCGATCGCAACGCGTTGGCCACTTGGCACACATCTTTGGAAAGCTCCTCATAGCTCCACGTTTGAACTACCCCTTCCTCGGATTCGTATTTCAAGGCGATTCGCTTGGCCGTTTCTTCGGAAACGAGCCACTTATCGATCAGGTTATGGACGATATTCATGCGGCCGCCCGGGCACCACACCGGAAACTGCGGTCCGTTGGAAAGATCCACCACCTGTGTATATGGCACCTCAAACTGGATGTCCAATTGCTTCAACACCGCGTCCCAAAACCAAGAAATGTCCGAGGTGCTTTTTTCAAGCAGGGCGTCATAGGATGGGATATCGTTGGCATCCATAAAAGCCTGCAAATTGGACTTCTTTACGGTTTCACGATCTGGTTGCCACACAAAGTGCTGATCAAATGGGAACGTTCGGGCCATTTAAAAGGGGTATTAACAGGTGCGATGAATGAGAGCAGGACGCTGACTAGGACAAAAGAATAGGGTGATGTAATTCGAATGATACACGATATTTTGATAAAACCTTCTGTGGTCAAGCACGTTTACCGCCTCATCCAAACATAATCGAGTCTGTATAAAATTTATGAATAGAATCTTCAACGCCCTGATTTTAACTCTGTTTATTTCTGCGTGCGGTTCAGATCCCTCGCCATCTGGTTTGATCTTGGATGCGGTCCCAGGGGTCGATGCCGGCAATCCAAATAGCATGTTTATGTATGATAACAACGTGATATTTCAACTGAATACACCAGAAACAGGCTCAGAAATTTGGTCATACGATGGGAAAAACTTGAAAATTCTTGTGGATGTTCAACCGGGCCAAGGACATTCGGTGCCAACTAGGTTCATCGTTTTTAAAGACCAATTGTATTTCACGGCGGTGAAGGAGCCCTACGGGCGAGAATTATTTGTCTTGGACGGGGCGACGGCCAAAGTGATTAAAGATATTGGGGAAAACCCGTCGAGCTCCAACCCCAATGGATTGTTCGTATTCAACGATATCCTGTTTTTCTCGGCAAACGATAATGTGCTTGGATATGAATTATGGCAGTTTGATGGAAAAGAGGTTAGTCTGGTCAGCGACATAAACGACGATTCAGGAAGTTCCAATCCAGGGGGCTTTGCTGAATTGAACGGCAAAATGTACTTTTACGCTGAAAAAGCGGGTTTTGGCACGGAGTTGTTTCGATATGATAATGGCGCGGTGGAAATGGTTTCTGACTTAAATCCAGGACCCTCAGGATCTCGGCCTCAAGAAATTACCCGATTGGGAAATACGCTTTACTTTTATGCGTACACACCAGAATTAGGAACCGAGCTGTGGTCTTACGATGGCGTGGCCCTTTCAAATGTTGCTGATTTGCATCCCGGTGGGGAGAGCTCTGCTCCCAGAGGGTTGAAAGTGGTTGGCGATCGCCTGCTTTTTGCTGCAAACGCTCCTGCATCTGGAGTTGAATTATATTCCATGCTGGAAGGCCAAAGTCCCGAGTTGGTTACAGAAATATGGCCAGGAGAAAGGGGATCGGAGCCGGAACAGCCATTTGTATATGGAAATAAACTTCTTTTCTCAGCGGACGATGGTACCCACGGCCCAGAGTTGTGGTCTTGGACTGCAGAGGCCGGTGCTTCCATGATTTCCGATATTGACGAGGGCTCGTTGGGTTCGTATCCGAACGCGTTTCTCGCTTATGACGATACCTGGGTGTACTTCTCTGCAAGGACCCAGCAATATGGGATTGAAGCTTGGAGGACGAATGGAATAGTTACTGAAATGCTGGCGGATTTGTGGCCGGGAAGCGACGGATCTAGCCCAAGCGATTTTAACAGAGTCAAAAACCAGGTTTGTTTTTCCGCTCAAGACGGTACGCATGGAAGAGAGCTGTTTTGCTATACCCACGACGAAATTACACCAGCCTTTTCGCGCTAGTCGTACAGTTCTGGTCGCCATGAAAGCATGTAATCTGGATCTTCCGCCGCCACAGCCGTTTGGGTCATTCGAAGGGGCTTGAAGGTATCTACCATTACCGCAAGCTCTTCCGTCCTGGTTTTGCCGATAGAAGCCTCTACTGTTCCCGGATGAGGGCCGTGCGCAATGCCACCAGGGTGAAGGGTAAACGATCCTCGGTCTATGTTACGGCGGCTCATGAAATCGCCCTCGGCATAGTACAGAACTTCGTCCGAGTCGATGTTTGAGTGGTTGTAGGGCGCGGGAATGGAATCGGGGTGATAATCATACATCCGCGGTACAAAGGAGCATATCACAAAATTGCGTCCTTCGAAGTGCTGGTGGGCTGGGGGAGGCTGATGGACGCGTCCGGTTATGGGCTCGAAGTCGTGGATGGAAGTGGCATACGGGTACATGTAGCCGTCCCAACCGACGAAATCAAAGGGATGATTCCGAAAAATGATAGGGTGTAGGTAACCGTGTTTAGCTACTCGCACCTCAAATTGTCCTTGTTCGTCGTGGGTCACAAGTTCCGAAGGTGGTCGAATATCGCGCTCGCAGAAAGGGGAGTGTTCGAGCAGCTGCCCTGACGAATTACGATATCGTTTTGGGAATTGGATCTCAGAAAATGACTCAATGACCAAAACCCTAGAATTCTTGCTGGAAAAGGTCCAGCGATGGGTAATTGTTCGAGGAACGTGGACATAATCGCCCTTTTTGAAAGGAACGTTTCCAAAGGGGCTTTCTAATACGCCTTCGCCGTCGTGTATGTAAACCATTTCGTCGGCGACCGCATTCCGATAAAAATAATCCATTGGTTCGGTCGGAGAACAAAGCGCGAGCCGTACATCTGCGTTGCCCATGATGTACTGGCGGGCTTCCAACCAAGCTCCTTTCGACGGGATCTGAGCCCCACGAACGTGCCGATGCCGAAGAAAATCGAGGTCTACATACTGTGGACCGTAGGGAATAGGGTCTTTGATCGCTTCGACCACCGTAGGGGGATGGACGTGATAGGCGATGGAGGAAATTCCGCTAAAGCCTTCAGCACCAATGACTTCCTCGCTGTAGAGAGAGCCATCCGGTTGGCGAAACTGTGTATGTCGTTTGTGCGGTAAACGACCCATTCGAACGTAATGTGGCATTGAATTGGCAGACTGTGGGCTGTTTATAGGTTACCGCGGAGTGCTTGCTCGCGTTCAATAGATTCAAATAGGGCCTTGAAATTCCCTTTGCCGAATGAGCGAGCTCCCTTGCGCTGAATAATCTCATAAAAGAGAGTCGGGCGGTCTTGAACCGGTTTGGTAAAGATCTGAAGCAAGTATCCTTCCTCGTCCCGATCAATCAGAATTCCAAGTTCACGTAGCGGCTCCAAGTCTTCGTCAATGGTACCGACCCGGTCCAAGATGGAGTCGTAGTAGGAGTCCGGAACATACAAAAAATCAACACATCGACCTTTAAGCGCACGTACCGTTTCAATAATGTTGTTGGTTGCCATGGCAATATGCTGCACACCTTGGCCATGATAAAAGTCTAGATACTCCTCAATTTGGCTCTTTTTACGCCCAATGGCCGGTTCGTTGATAGGAAATTTGATCCGGTCATTTCCGTTGGCCATTACTTTGGACATCAGCGCCGTGTATTCCGTTGAAATGTCCTTATCGTCGAACGATCGGAGGTTGCGAAATCCCATGACCTCAGCGTAAAAGTCCACGCATTGATTCATTTCACCCAAATAAACGTTACCAACGCAATGATCCACATATTGAAGGCCGACTTCTGCCGGGGCGTATGCAGATTTCTTTACAGGGGTAAAACCAGGCATAAAAATACCTGTATAATCCTTGCGCTCAACAAACGTATGGATGGTCTCGCCATAGGTTTTAATAGCAGCGCGGGTAACCGACCCAAATTCGTCCATGGTAGTAATCGGCTCCATTACGGACACCGCTCCACGCTTCATCGTTTCATTGTAGGCGCTCGTTGCATCGTCTACCCAAAGTGCTAGATCTTTGACGCCATCCCCGTGCACTTTGACATGTTCGGCAATTTCTGAGTCTGGGTGCATGGCCGTCGACAACACCAATCTGATTTTACCCTGTTGCAAAACATAACTCGTCTTATCGCGGATTCCCGTTTCCAATCCTGCATATGCAACGATTTGAAAACCAAAAGCAGACGTGTAGTAATGTGCTGCTTGTTTTGCATTTCCCACATAGAACTCAACGTAGTCGGTCCCACTGATGGGAAGAAAATCCGAATCGGTGGCCACTTCTGTAAGGGAAGAAGGTGATGATGTGCTCATAAAAAACCAGTAATAGGGGGATGGAGAACCCGTTGAAAGTACAAAAATCCCCGCAAAGGAAAGACAACTCAACCTAACTCTGTTCTTAATCCTTGGAGAAAATAAAGTTCGTCCAAGTGACAAAAGACTTGGCCGTCAAAGGCGAAATGAGTCGAATTCAACTGTCAGGCAAAAGGGGCTTCAAATGAGGTCGCTTCCCTCGTCTAAAGCGAATGCGGGATCAGTGATGGCTGGAAGTAGTAGTCGACTCTTCCTTTAAACCCTCGACCAAAAAAACAATGCCTGAATTTTGGAAGGTTCTTTCGAGTAGATACATTTTGGACCGGTGGTGGCTCAAAGTGCGCGAAGACCGAGTTTTATTGCCGTCGGGACACGAAATCCCTGAGTTTCACGTTCTAGAATATCCAGACTGGACCATGTTAATTGGCATGGACAAGGATGGTCAACTGATTTTAGTCGAGCAATATCGCCACGGATTGGGACGATTGAGCCTAGAATTTACTTCTGGAATGCTGGAAAAAGGGGAGCAAGCTATGGATGGAGCACTTCGAGAGTTTGAAGAGGAAACGGGGTATGTCGCCACAAAGGTTTCTGAAATTGGAACTATGGTGGAGGATCCGTATCGCCATAACAATAAGGCGTACGCCTTTTTTAGCTTTCCAGTAAAAAACTCTGGGATAGTCAAAATGGATGAAACCGAGGACTTGGCACTCGTATGCTTAACTCCTCTGCAATTGCATCAGGCCATTTTGGATGGTCGGATGGTACATGGACTACATATTGGCACTTTTTATCGAGCCATAACTCAAGGATTGTTTTCTATTGAAAGGACCTGATGCAACGTGGACTTTTACATTTTTCCGTTTGGCCAATGTTCTGCTTCGCACTCATAGGTGCAGCCTGCTCAAGTCAACCTTCCTTTGTGGTTCAATCGTTTGAGCTGCAGCAAACCTCATGGGATTCCCTGAGCATTTCAGCTCAATTTCAATTTCAACCGATACTTGGCGCAAAGTCTACGGTATCTCCCGATGTCGTGGTGTACACACTTTTTAACCCCCAATTCGATACATTGTACGTCGGAGACGGAAGCCGCATCGCGTTGCCGGACAAAAGGTTATCAGACCGAGAAAAGATTTTAGTCGAGGTTTGCGGGGTCTATCAAAACCTGTCGGCTTGTGAACAAAAAGTTGTTTCTGCATCCCCTAAACGCGTGGTAGCTGAGTATTCCGTTCTATTTCCTTTAGATACTCCTTTGAATGATAAAGGAGAGATAGAGTTGACTTCAGCCCTTCAAAGACAAAAATTTGAGAGTGATGACTGGGAGGAGATTCGAAGACCAAGCGGAAAAGAGTTGTCCGTACGGGTATACGTCGAAAAAGCCCCAGACGACCATGTATTGATTCCTATTAGCCGGTCGAACTCTACGTTTTCTTTAGATCGTTATGACGGTCATCGTGACCTTAGATATCAAATTCAGTCTTCCATCATGGATTCGGATTCGGCCGTTGTCACGTTTGACTTGTACGCAGCGGGCCTAGCTGAGCCAAGTTTAGTAGGCCAAGAACGCATTGTACTCAGATCCAAGTCGGTCGAGGAGAGAACCTCCGAAGTCAACGAACTGGTTGACCGGGCCGGAGCCGAGATCCTTTCAAAGGTTTCTAGTCGGTTAGGATCTCGCAGAGCCTATTTGTTCGTCTTAGACTGGTCCTTTGAATCCCTTAATAGGACCTATTTAGCCGAGTTCGAATTGCATTGGCAAGACGCGTTTCGAGGAGAATGGTCCGACCTCACAGGGCGCTTGCGCGTCCGAGCAGACGGTACCGAAGGTACCTTCCACTTTTTACGAGGAAGCGAAATCGCCGAGGAACGTTGGAACGATCGGGTTCAATCGGAATATTTGGATCTGACCCCGTTGTTTCCTGAGCGTATATCCAAGTCCCCTCAACGCAATTCACCAACTACCAATCCTCGCAACCCCAGAAGGCGTCAATGAAGTCATTTAATGCACTGGTCCTTCGCGACAAACCAGCCTTTTCTGCGGCCGTAGAGCTTATTTCACCCTCGGATTTACCGGAAGCAGGAGAAGTCGTAGTTGAGGTGGAGTGGAGTGGTATCAATTATAAAGACGCGTTAGCCGTAACCAACAAGGGGAAAATTATTCGAGGAGCCTTTCCTTTTGTACCCGGAATTGACTTGGCGGGAATCGTATCGTCCTCTTCAGTAGAGGAATTTCGCGTTGGGGATCGAGTGTTGTCTACCGGATGGGGACTAGGTGAAAACAGGTGGGGTGGGTACAGCCAGTTTCAGCGGTTACCAGCATCCAATTTGGTTCGGATTCCAGATGAATTGACCTCCAAAGATTCCATGATCATCGGCACGGCCGGTTTGACGGCTATGCTAGCGGCAATGGAAATTGAAAATGGACCCGGGAAAAAAACAGGCGCTTTTCTGGTTACCGGGGCGACGGGCGGAGTAGGGAGCTTTTCGGTAATGGCATTGGCCGATCTTGGCTACACAGTCGTTGCCTCGACAGGCAAGACAGAAGCAAGCGATTATTTACTTGGTTTGGGCGCAACCGAGATTATGGGCCGAAACGAACTTTCCAAAGGAGCGGCTACGTTTTTAGATTCGGCAAAGTGGGCTGGTTGTATCGATTCCGTTGGTTCAACGACCCTGGAATCGGTCATTAGTCAAACGGCCCGCCACGGAACGATTGCGGCGTGCGGGTTGGCGGGAGGAAGCAGCCTGAACACGACCGTGTTCCCCTTCATTCTGAGAGGCGTCCGATTAATTGGAATTGATTCTAATACGTGCCCCAACGACCTGCGCGAAACAGCTTGGAGGCGCCTGAGTCAACTGGCTTCCAAAAGAGATCTGCGCCAAATTTCGCACGAGGTGGATTTAGAGGGCGTTCTCGATGCGGCCAACGAATTGTTGAACGGCCAGATAACCGGTAGAGTCGTAGTCCGTGTCTCGTAGCCGTGGGTTGAGAGCCAGGGAAGGCGGCGAAATTGAACGGAACGCCTCAGAAAAGCTGGCGAATCCGAGGGTTGGCTATAAAAACACCTTCGACCTAATCTAGTCTATCCTTCTGCGACGTTTCTTACTGGTGGAAGGAGATATATCGGTCAAAATAGCCAAAATCAAGACTACGATTTGAAAGGTGCCCCATGCTCCATCATAGATCTGGACAACCACGCTATACCATAGAAGCGTTGTGGGGGCGAAAAAGAATCCTAGAATGGGCCAAAGCAGGGAATCGAAGGCCCCAACAAACCAGTTGGTCATAAACCACAGATACACGATTGAAAATCGAGGAATGATTAGCGCCCCTAAAACGAAAAAACAAGGCATCTTTTTTCCTATTTGGCTTGGGATCTGATGGTTACACCAAGGACGGTGATTATGGTTGCAAGTTTCATCTTAACAACTCCATAACTCGACCGCTACCGTCCTTGTATGGTTTATGATTGACTACCAACACTGACTTTCGACGCCCATGAAGACGGGACTAATAGATTTTTTCAAAAAAACGAGCAAAATGCGGCCTGCGGACCGCGTACACTCCCAAACCGATCCGGTGGGTGACGCTCGTGACATAGAGCCATTCGACATTTCGCTCGTAAACGAAACGGTTTCTGAATGGCTTGATGCACCCAAGACATCCTCCTCTACCCTAGATCGAGTACTTTCGGTCTGTTTGGAAGAGCATGTGATTTCTACTCATGATATTGATGCTTGGAAGGAGACTTTTAAAAAGAAAAGTGGCTATTCATTGCCCAATCAGCTTACCTGGAGAGAAGTAGTCTCGATCGATCCGTGGAGATCTCAGCAGTTTGAAAGAATGGCCGCTCGGGTGTATGGCTTCAGATCTGTTTTGATCTGTCAAATGAGCACCCTGGTTCTGGCCGATATGTTGACCGTTCGGGTGCTTCCCAGCAAATGGAACGAAATGTTTGAAATGGGACTCGCTCCAGTGGTCGAACACGGTCACTCCCCACTAGTCAATAACCGAATTATTTGTATCTCGAAAGATCCGTCGAGCCGCCGCACGCGCGATTTCGTCAACGGCATTAGTTCATTTCAGCCAGAACTGGCCTATGCAGACGGACCTGTTGTATCTGGGATGCTAGAAATGATTTCTCAGCATGTGCCTGCCATCGCGTCGGCCGTTTATGTTTCGAGACCTGCTCTTCAAAAAGTTATATCCACAGCCACTCCTACTAAGCGAGCGGCCTAGTTTAGCTCCAAGGCTCGGCATGTATGGAATACGAATCAACGATAGAAAAGGAACGATACGTCTCCGATGCTAATAGGGACCGGGTAGTAAGCCGTTTACTGAAAAATGGATTAGTACAGGAGCAACATGTCCGAGCGTCTTGGAAAGAGTGGCAAAAACTTCGTGAGAAAGACTTTAGGGTTCCACTGTGGAGAGTCCTAGCCATAAATCCTGCCTTAGAATCGCAAGATATTTTTGTAGAAGCGGCCAGGCTGTATGCCTTTACGGAGGCAAAGATTGAAGAAAGTGCCGCCGTCGAGTTCATCAATCTCCATCGGGATTCTTTCTCCGAAGAAATGTGGACTGAGATGGTCGAACATTTCGTCCTTCCAGTTGGGAAGGAAACGGACCCTATTTCGGGAGAGAAGAAATGGATATTTGTTACACACGATCCGACACGGCCCGAAGTTCACCAAATAATTCAAGGACTTAGACTCAGGCGCTTTGAGCTACAATTTGTCCGAGAATCAATAGTCGGAATATTAGTATCGGACAGCTTTTTAGGGAGAAATGCCTTTCTAGAGCGCTTGGGTGAACATGCGCAAGCAGTGGATATGGGACTGTCTTATGAAAATGAGGAGTCTTTAGTCGACGAAAATGTTCTAGAAGCCGAAATCAGCCGTTCCAACCTGATAAACCTATTTGAAGGTGCCTTGGTCGAAGCGGTAAAGTTGGGAGCTTCCGATTTGCATATTTATCCGGACTCGGAAGGCCAAATACAAATTCATTTCAGGGTTGATGGTGAGCTGAGCGAGTGGCACGTCGAAAAACGCTTCAGGCCGGAAGCCTTTCTAGCGGTGGTTAAGGACAATTCGATGAACGTCGATAGATTCGATCGAGATATTGCTCAAGATGGATTTATTCAGCGCTGGATAGACGATGTCTTAATTCGATTCAGAGTATCTGTTCTGCCCATTGCTTCTGCTCAACAAGACGTACATGCAGAAAGTATTGTGATCAGGATTTTGGATGATCGCAAAATATTGACCGATTTGAGGCAAATTGGGTTGTTGGATGACGCCTATGCGCGTTTTCAGCAGGCCATTCGGCAGCCACACGGCATGATCATTTTGACTGGACCTACGGGCTCTGGTAAGAGCACGACGCTCGTTGCGGCCCTTCATCAAGTAGTCACTCCCAAGGTCAACGTGCTAACGGTGGAGGACCCCGTAGAGTACTTAATGAAGGGGATACGACAAATAAAGCTGGGTCCTAGGCTGGGTTTGGAAGGGGCGTTGCGAGCTATCCTGCGGCACGACCCTGACGTTGTCATGGTTGGGGAGATGAGGGATAAGGAAACAGCGG
>CALEEY010000232.1 GCA_937877085.1 uncultured Bacteroidota bacterium | reverse complement strand
ATTATTTCCACTTTTGGACGAAAACTTGAAAAGGTGTACATCTCTTAGCTTTCCATTTTATGCCCGATCCGTTAATGACGATTCGAAAAGCGTTCAGCAACTCAAAATTGATTGGTATTGCAGTCTTATTTGTCGTTTTAGACCTGGGCTGTTCAAGTTCGGCTGGAATTAGCATTCCGAGCGAAAACTCCGCAAAAAGTGCGGGTGGGCAAGGTGCTATTGACGTGTCGGATCCAGCAAAAAAGGCTATCGACGGCGCCAAGACCGAGGAGAAAAAAGGCGCGCAACACGGAGAAGAGGGCACCGACAACGCTTCTGTGACCCATCCCATTCGAAAGGAAACGATGGTTGGATACTATGCGTGGTGGATGAAAGGGGCTTGGATCGACCTCGATTTGGAAGTCTATGATCGGATTATATTTTTCACAACGACCCCCGGATCGGATGGAAAAATGCAGAGTCGAAATGGGTGGCCACATGCGTGGGTAAGTCTGCTGGCTCGAACCGACAGCCTAGGAATTCAGGTGGTCCCAGCTTTAGCACTGATGGAAGCTGATTCCATAAAAACCCTTTTTGGTTCTAGAACAAATATCGGAAATCTGCTAGAAACCGCATTAGACTTGGTAAAAGAGAGTCGAGGAGCGGGTGTTCATTTAGACATTGAACTTTTTGAGGCGGTCTCGGACAGTATGCGCGACGGTTTTTTTTAATTTACAGACAGTCTCGCCGAGCGTATGGCCCAGGACTGGCCTAATGCGAAACTCTCTATGTTTGCCCCCGCTTTTGACTACGATGGACTATATGACTTAAGCCGCATACATCCTGGGTTTAGTCAAATCATGGTCCAAGGATATGATTTGCATTGGCAAACGGGTCCTTCGGCAGGCCCAGTCGCGACGTTGAAAGGATGGGATGGAGCCAACTGGGAAGAAATTCTGATTCGCTTCCAAGCAGCCGGAATTTCAAAGGACCGGATTATTATGACAGTGCCATATTATGGATATGAATGGCCAGTTAATAGCCTGAGCCCGGGCGCTGAAACGCGTGGGGAGGGCCGGATCATTACGTATGCGGCCATCGATTCCCTGACCCTGCCCCAGCATCAAATTTCGATTGATAAAAGGGTCGCTGACTTTGGAGTTTTGAGGGATTCAGTTTCTTCAAGCCCGTATTACGTGTTTTCGGACTCCTCAGGATATTGGCAGGGATGGTATGAGGATGAAATTTCTCTTCAATACAAATACAATTTTATTCAAGAAAACGGAC
>CALEEY010000231.1 GCA_937877085.1 uncultured Bacteroidota bacterium | reverse complement strand
CCTGCGAACCACCCACAACGCTCCCTACATCGACCGCCCCAATCGAATCCGGTGCAGCGGCTAACGCCCACGTGCCCGGCTGCATGAGTGTAAACGTGTTTTCAAATCCTTCAAAGTCATCGATATAGGAAGTACCGTTTAGCTCGTCCGACTTGAAATCCTGACCCGCGTCCTGCAATTCCCTTCGGGTCCGATCAAACGCCACGGTCTGCGTATTTGAAGGCCGTAATTGCGCAAATTCACCTGTTAACGAGATGCTACTTTCTTCTTTGGTTTGGAGTAACGGGACAAAATCTATGGCCCTAGTAATCCACCGCGGTTTTAGCTTAATAGCTCCGTCGACTCCCCATATCGTGTTCGCAATAGGCTCTTCCCCAATGCGGAATTTGTCGATGGCAGACTTCTGAGTCATACGCATGACCGTGGCGCCGAACGAGAAACGGTCGTTGACGAAATAATCGGCACGCATCCCGATGAGCGTCTTTTTCTGGACATTGAAGAACGAGTTTTGCTCGAACTCAATGGAAATGTCGCGTCCGGAGGACAAAAAGGCCGGATTTGTAATTTGAACGAGTCCGGTACCAGAATATTCAACGATAAAGTCCGTGTTTTCTTGCAGCGGGGTACCACCTGAAGTGACCCGAACGGAACCGGGAATCACTCCAGAAAACGCGTTTAGGTCATACGACGATTGGACCGAGCCTTTATAGGCCCCTCGAATACGGTACACATCGTGTTGGCTATCTCTTCTCGCGTTAGCCTTCTTCTCTTTATACAAGGCATTGAAGACAAACACGTCTTCTAGTTGCTTTTGCGCTTCGGGAGAGCCACCACCCTCCTTAATAACATTGCGCAATCGGCTTCCAAACGGCTCCAAGTATGGAAAAATAAGCGTGCCATCTCCGGGGACGATGGTATAGTTGACCAAAAAGTCGAAAACATCGTCTGGGCTGAGCGCCTGATCTTTGTTAACCCTATCGAGGCCAAGAATTTGGAGAACCGTTTGCGTACCTCCCACAGCAGGAAGCGTTTTTGACGCCGTCTTTCCCGGTGGTTCGTAGTACACTTGAAGATCAAATTCAGCCGGAGAAATGCTTCGACCAGGAAGTCGGTAGATATTTCGTAATTCTAAGTACCACGCGGCAGGATTGAAATTCGCTTCAGGAGCCGGCTGACGGAGCTGGACCGGGCGAATGAGCTTCAAAACGATTTTGTTTTCGTTTTGGCCTCCGTTGGATCCCCCCGTTTCCGTCGAGAAGTCCCCAATTTGGGAGGTCCGACCATTGGCCCGGTACCGATAGGCAATGGCAAGGGCCTCGCTTTCCTGAACGCGTTGCCTCATGGTCAAGTAACCCAGAACCGGATCAATATCGTAATCTCGACCTTTTTCAAGACGTTTAAATTTACCGACCTGAAAATCAGAAGATGAAAGATCTTTTGTGGTCTCCAGATAGGACCCCGGGGCGGCGTTGCCATCCCGCAGTTGGGTGTCTAATTCGCCTCCAGCCGAATCGTCGTACTGGTCAATATTACTATTTGGAAGAATTTGGGACGTGAAATTGTTGGCTTGGGATAGAATTTCCGGGGCTTCACCTAGGTCAACCATGGCCACGGCTTGACGGACGTTTTCTTCCTCTGGACGAGTTGGCATGAGCTTCCACACCTCGATCTCCGTGATACGCTCAAAACCGTTAGCAACACGGATATTAGGCGGATCGACCAAAGCAGCTTCAAATCGGTTTCTAAAATAGTAGCCAATGAAAAAGTGGGTCGATTCGTCGTAGTCGGTAGGGCGCAGATCGAATTTGGTCTCCTCCGATCCCCCTTGGATGTTGAGGCTGTTGGCTTGTCCTTCCTGCTGCCTCATCACGGTGGTCAGTTTTACGCCAC
>CALEEY010000230.1 GCA_937877085.1 uncultured Bacteroidota bacterium | reverse complement strand
TGTATTTCGTGGTGTTGGTTGCCGTGATACTTCACCTTAGCCGAAACTGGCATGCTATAAATGAACAGGCTGCCATCTTAGCAAACGATCATCGCCAGATAGAATTAGCTCTGGAGCGCCTGAAAGGAAGCAAAGAATACATCCTAAAGGTTCGATCCGATCGCGAAGAGCACCAAATTCCGGCGACCAAAATCACCCATGTAGAAAGCCTGGGAGACTATTTGACTATCCACACGGACAATGGCGAGTTAATAACCAAACGCACGATGTCTTCTTTGGAGGAAGAACTGAATGAAGCTGGCTTTTTACGCGTTCATCGCTCATTTCTAGTTCGCATGGGCGCCGTTCTTTCTCGAAGTACGAGTTTCATTCATCTTGAAGGCAAGTCCATTCCGATCGGGCGCTCCTATAGAAAAGAGGTCCTCCAAAGATTTTCCTAAGTCTGGTTTTTTTATATAAATACGCATCTGCGACTGTCTGCGGAGCCTCTTTTTAGTATCCAATACGAATAGAATGGCAATGGTATCTCGACCATTCGAAAACAAATACGCCAACTTCTTCTCACACTCTTAGCGAGAACGGTGCCACCGATTGCCAATTGGTGTGTTCAAGGCGCTTCAAATACCACTTTCATTGCCTGTCTATTTTACTCGCATGGCCCATAAGATCAGAAATATTGCTATCGTGGCTCACGTTGACCACGGAAAAACCACACTCGTAGACTCCATGCTATGGCAGAGTGGTATTTTCAGGGAAAACCAAGACGTCGCCGAACGGGTCATGGATTCAATGGACCTAGAACGGGAAAAGGGCATCACCATTATGGCCAAGAATACGGCCGTTCAGTATGGTGACATTAAGATCAACATCGTCGACACACCGGGCCACGCCGACTTCGGAGGCGAAGTTGAACGAACCCTGCGCATGGTAGACGGAATTATGCTCTTGGTTGACGCAGCAGAAGGCCCCCTACCTCAGACTCGATTTGTGCTTTCGAAAGCGCTCGAACTCAATCTTCCAGCCATTGTGGTCATCAACAAGATTGACCGTGACGATGCCCGTGTGGAAGAGGTTCTGAGTGAAGTGTATGATCTGTTTATCGATCTAGATGCTTCTGATACCCAAATTGAATTCCCAGTCATATTCGCCGTTGCTAAAGACGGTAAGTGCAAAGACACCATTGACGGAGAGCTTGTCGATCTGAAGCCCCTGTTTGATACCATTATAAGCGCTGTTCCGGCTCCAGAAGGCGACCCCGAAGCATCCGTTCAGGTGTTGGTCACCAACGTGATTCCGGATAACTACCGCGGTCCATTAGCCATTGGGCGAATTATTAATGGGTCGCTGAAAAATCGTCAGCGGGTCGTTCTTTGCCATCGAGATGGTACGTTTACCCCCGTACAAGTATCGGCGCTTTTCCAATATTCAGGATTGGGGCGTATTGAAACGGATAGTGCTGGACCAGGCAACATTGTAGCCATCGGCGGAATGGCCGGAATTGGTTTGGGAGAAAGCATCGCGGATGCTGAAAACCCAGTTGCTTTGGCCCCTTTGCACATCGACGAGCCTACCATGTCGATGGAGTTCCGAATTAACGACTCCCCATTTGCGGGACGAGAAGGAAAGTATGTTACGTCCCGCAACCTAAGGGACCGATTGGCTAAAGAGGGCGAAACGAATCTCTCTATGCGAATCGAAGGAACAGACTCTGCCGATAGTCACTTGGTCTATGGCCGTGGAGAGCTTCAAATGGCCATTTTGATTGAACAAATGCGCCGTGAGGGATTTGAGTTCTCTGTCGGAATGCCAAATGTGATTACAAAAGAGATTAATGGCAAGCGCCACGAGCCTTATGAGCACGCGCTAATTGACGTTGCCGAAGACTTTATGGGCGCCGTTATCCAGAAGCTGGGTTCTAGAAGAGGTGTAATGACTAAGATGGTGAATCACGGATCAGGCCGCATCCGCCTTGATTTTGAAATTCCAAGCCGTGGCCTAATCGGATACCGAAGCGAATTCATGACAGACACGAAGGGCACGGGAATTCTAACCCACCTTTTTGATAAGTACGGTCCGTGGGCTGGCGATATTGCTCACCGTGCATCTGGGGCCCTCATTTCCGATCGGTCAGGAAAGGTTACTTCCTATTCTATTGCCAACCTCCAAGAACGCGGCGAGCTTTTCCTAGGTCCTACGGACGAAGTCTATTCCGGCATGCTGGTCGGCGAAAACAGCCGGGACGTGGACTTGGAAGTCAACATTACCAAAGAAAAGCAGCTGACCAACATGCGTGCCTCTTCAGCGGATGCCTTCCAGAAGCTGATTCCACCCCGCCGTTTTTCTCTAGAAGAAAGTATTGAGTTCATCCGAGAAGATGAATTGATTGAGGTTACTCCAAGCTCTCTTCGACTACGTAAACGTTTCCTCGACCCGCACATGCGGAAACGGTCCGAAAACCAGAGACGAAGCGCAGAATAGTTGGTCGTTGCGGCGTACTTTAACGTATGATTTCGCTTCTCGGCATACCATATGACGATTCTTCGTCCTATTTAAGGGGCTCCGCCTTAGCGCCTGAGCGGATTCGTGCGGCCCTACGTAGTTCGTCGAGCAATCTATCGATCGAAAACGGGATGTCGTTCGACCAAGTCGGCTTAGTCGAGGATTTGGGGGACCTTCTTTTGCCTGTGGGACCGGAGCATCGGGAGGCTATTTCGAGCGCCATCGGTAGTCTTTTGGATAAAGGAAAAAAGACGCTGGTCTTAGGCGGCGATCATTCCATCTCGTATCCCATTCTTAGCGCATTTGCAACACGAATGGAGGCGCTGCATGTGATCCAATTCGATGCTCATCCCGATTTGTATGATGAACTCGACGGCGACAAGTATTCCCATGCGTCCCCTTTTGCCCGTTTATTGGAGGAATTCCCACATATTCGCCTCACTCAGATCGGAATCCGAACCATAAATGCGCACTGTCGAATGCAAGCCGATCGATTGGGCGTTCGGGTTTTCGAAATGAGGGACCTGCCGGCCATCTCTATGTTGGACATCGACGGTCCGGTGTATATCAGCCTCGATTTGGATGTTCTGGACCCGGCGTTTGCTCCCGGAATATCTCATTACGAGCCCGGAGGGTTATCTGTTAGGGAGGTCTTGTCCTATATCCACCAGCTACCGAACCATATTGTGGGAGCAGATATTGTCGAACTTAATCCTACCAGAGACCGAAATGAGCAAACGGCTATGGTCGCCGCAAAATTTGTAAAGGAGATTGCAGGTCAAATGGCTCAAAATGCCACCTGAATCCTTAGCTGACTATAAAAACTGGCCCTTTCGACTTTCTAACAGGCTATCGCACGCGGTACTCATTCTTTTTTCTCACCTTTTACAGCTAGTCACAGCTTGCAGTTTCGTTTTTAACGTAAAATACACGGTTTTGGGGCCACCTGAGACAGAATCAGACGTATACGCGTTCAAAACGCCCCGCCGGGATTAACCGATCTCACGGGTGATTTTCACCTTCTACCAATTGAAATGAAAAATACCTCCCTTTTAGTTTGTGCCCTCGTTCTGATGACCACCTTATTTACCGCGTGCGGTGGATCAGGTCAAACCGAGGAAACGGTGGCAGCAGACACTACTTCAACACAGCCGTTGAATTTTGGACCGCTCAATAAATTGAGCTTGAACGACGCAACTGCAGAAGAATTCGACATGATTCCAGGCGTAGGTCGCCGAATGGTACGCGAATTTTTGGAATATCGCCCCTACGTTAGCATTGAGCAGTTCCGCCGCGAAATTGGTAAGTATGTAGACGCCGATTCGGTTGCTGCGTACGAAAAATACCTGTACGTTCCGGTGGATTACAATGCATCAGATGTGGCCACGCTATCCCAGATTCCTGGAATGACTCCTGAATTTGCACAATCGCTTATCGATGGCCGTCCATATGCGGACAAAGTGACGTTTTTGGCAGCTGTCATAACGGTTACGAACGACGGTGTTTTAGAGCAATTTGCTCGTCACTACATCGTTCAAGAAGCCGCTGTTCAAGAATAATCCGAACCACCTGCAAATGGAATCCTGGTAATGGAATCTTGGTATCGGAAATTTTTGTTGATCGTGTCTTTCGGGACCTTTTGCTTCATTCCGATTGAATTGGCACTGTCAGGACACACGGACAGTCCGGTGCAGTGGGTACCTTTCGCAGTTGCTGGATTTGCACTCGGCTCTCTGATTTTGTGGCATCTAAAGCCCAGTAAATGGGCTTTAATAACTGTCAGAGCGGTTATGCTTGCATCTTGTGCAGCCTGCATTTGGGGTTCGATTGAACATTTCAAACACAATCTAGAGTTTGAACTGGAAATCAGGCCCAATGCCGTTTGGACAGACGTTTTTGTGGAAACCATTTCGGGAGCCAGCCCTTTGCTGGCTCCCGGAATCCTGTTTCTGGCGGGTGTTTTAGCGCTGGCCGCGCTGTATAAAGTGTCATACCCTTCAAATGACCTTCTGCGCTAACTAAATCTTGGCCGGCCGGGAGCACTAGGCTCCCCCAGAGCTAGACGTCGTAACTCAGACCTAAATGACTCATTGCCTCGTGAGAACAGCCTTCCCATGATGCCTGAGGGGTATTCCCGGTGTAATTAAGGTCGGTCATCCCAATTTTGCTGGACCAAAATCCGGTGGCCGTCAGATCTCGGAGAGTTGAGAAGAACGTTACACCATCTTTCATATCTGGGCTCGCAGAATCTGGATAAGCGATGCTATCTAAAAAGCTAGTCTGTTGCTCTTGCGAAAGATCGACAAACTCACTTCCGTACTGTTTTTCGCAGGAATTGTTGATCCAAGCCAGACCGGCATGTAGGGGATTCTGGATTTCAGGGGCTTCTTCCATCATAAAATCGATGAAAGCTGGAACGGAAGCGTCGGAAGCACTACCCGATCGGGAATCCGCAGGAATGATTAAATCAACGAGCATGGTAATCATTGCATATTCCGCCGCAGATAACTGAGAGGGCGTTCTTTCGCTAAGACCCCCATCTTCTGAAGACATTTCGGCGCGATGTGCTGCATCGTCTATTTTCTCCTGCGTACACCCTGGAAACGCCGCTGCCAACGATGCTATAGCAATTAGTTTTAAGGATTCCCGTCTATTCATTAGGCTGTTGGCAGATTTCGTTTTAAAACTTCAGTGACAATAAACTCAGATGTCCGCATAGAAAGCGCCAAAATGGTCCACGTAGGGTTCTTATGAGCTTGGGAGACGAAGGGACCCGCATCTGCCACGAACACGTTGGAAGCTTCGTGCGCTTGACAATTCGAGTTCAAAACAGAGTTTTTCGGATCGCTGCCCATTCTGGTCGTTCCGACTTCGTGGATTATCTGACCTGGTTTAGTAATACCGTAGTTATCCTCTTTTGATGGGATATCCCACAATGGTTCACCTCCCATTTTTCGGATGATCTCATTGCCGGTCTCTTGGAAATGCTTCATTTGAAGCAATTCTTCATCACTCCATTTAACGTTAAAGCGAAGTACTGGAATACCATACTGGTCTTTAACCGTTGGATCTATCTCACAGTAATTTTCACGTCGAGCAATCATTTCACCGCGACCCGACATGCCAATGAAAGCGCCCCATAGGCGTCGGTAATCGTCCTTTAATTGCAGCCCGTATCCTCCGCCGCCTTTTGATCGGTCGCCGCCGTCCAATTTCCCATTTGTTCGCTGGATTCCCCCCCCAAAACCGTAACCTGGCATTCCTTTGCCACCCCACGTTTCGATGTGATATCCCCTCGAAAAACCCAGCGTTTTGTCTTTTTCAAGCCACCAAGGAATATAAATATGCATCCCTCCCACTCCATCTTCATTGTGGGCGGGTGAGTCAACTAGTTGAGGGAAAAACCCCATTACATCTCCGCCCGTCGAATCGGTCAAGTATTTGCCCAAAACGTCGCTCGAATTGCTCAACCCATTGGGGTGACGGGAAGATTTTGAGTTCATCATTAATCGTGATGACTCACACGCACTAGCAGCCAAAACAACCACTTTTGCTCGAACCTGCGCTTCTTCCTTCGTTATCGTGTCGATATAAGACACGCCTGTGGCTTTACCTTCGTTATCGGTAAGAACCTCCCGGGCCATGGCATTGGTAATGATCTTTAGGCGTCCAGTGGCCAATGCTGGCGGCAAAAGAACCGTCTGCGTAGAAAAATTGGAACTGGTTTTACAGCCTCTATTACACTGACCGCAATAATGGCAAGCCGGGCGGTTACCAAGTGTTTGCGTTAAAATTGATAATCTGGAAGGAATTACTGGGATGCCTAGTTTTTGCGCGCCATTTTTAACCATGACCTCATAACAGCGCGGCTTGGGAGCGGGCATAAACAAGCCATCCGGCTCATTATAAACGCCTTCCTTGCTACCAAAAATGCCAATCATCCGATCAATCCTATCGTAATAGGGCTTCAGATCGTCGTACCCAATGGGCCAGTCGTCTCCCTTTCCGTCGATCGTTTTTCGTTTGAAATCGTCTGGACCAAAGCGCAGCGATATACGCCCCCAATGGTTGGTCCGACCACCAAGCATGCGAGCGCGCCACCATTCCCAATCCGTTCCATCGGCCTTTGTATATGGTTCGCCTTCGATATTCCAGCCGCCATCACACGCGTCGAACTCTCCGAATGGGCGGGTTTTAGTACCCCTCCCTCTACGTGGAGACTCGTAATTGTACTTCAACATATCGCCATCGCGGACCGTATCCCAATCTCCACCGGCCTCAAGCATCACGACATTAGCACCCGCCTGGGTTAACACATAGGCGGCCATTCCCCCTCCCGCTCCTGAGCCGACGATACAAACATCGTAAGTCGTAGTTGACTGAATAAATGGCATACTTTTTTGGAATTTTTATCTGAAGTAAACTATATATAAGAGATACTAAGACTGAAAACCACATGCACAGCGCATTTATTCAACAACCCAATGGCCGAGGCTGTCAGGCGAATTATAATTTTGGGGCTGCCAATTCTGTTCGAAGTCGCTCGGCTAATTCTTTCGCCCGAACGTAAACTGGGTCATTTTCATCGGCAATCAGCCGCATGACTTTTTCAAACTGAGTCGCGGCTTGGTCCACCCGATCAATTTGCATCAACATGATGCCACGATTAAAATTCGCCTGCATATGAAGCGAATCTTGTTCCAAAACGGCATTCGTCTCCTGAATGGCCATCATGGCGTTGGGAGGATCATACATATAGGCTATGGCCATATCCGTTCGAACATCTAAGTTCTTCGGATTGATCTTTAAGGCCTCCTGATAAGCGGCAATGGCCTTCAAGGCCCAAGGCGTTCTTTCGGACGGGTCTTTTCGCTCCATCCAATCGTAAAACAAGTTGCCCGCTACTGACCACTCGTGCTCTGATTGTAGAATTGTGGCAATGGATTCCGTTTCAAATCCAGCGAGGTCAAACCGAGCAGCAGCAAAATACAGATCCACCAGTTTTCGCTTGATAGCTACCAATGAATCGCCTTCTAAGCCCTCCAATTGTTCTTGAAGTTCCGTTTGCCGGTCAATGAACTGTGAAGCCAATGGCTCCTCCTGACCAGTTGCTGGTTCCAACGATGTTTCTGCACTGGCACCCGATTTGCTCATGGTTGTCAACATGTACAGCGCAAAAACAACAAGTACGGCCGACATCACGATAATTCCAATTTGCTTGCCTACCGCCTTATTGGAGTTGCTGCTCGAACCAGAAACACCCCTGTCTACCGTTGGGGGTTTCTGTATAGCCTTTATTTGCCCCCCTGAAGTGAATGTGGCCGATCCAGCCTCTATCTGTTGAATGGCACTTCCACAGGCGCTGCAAAAATTGGAGCCGGCAGGGT
Source organism: uncultured Bacteroidota bacterium (assembly GCA_937877085.1). GTDB lineage: Bacteria > Bacteroidota > Rhodothermia > Rhodothermales > UBA10348 > UBA10348. Next base: position 204 of record CALEEY010000230.1, on the reverse strand, counting down.
TCCGCCTGCCGCAGGCGTTGCAAAACACGGCCGCATCGGCCTTCTCAAAGGAAGGCGTGGCATCTATATGCACTTCTTCAGTTTGTAGAACGGCCTCTAGCGGCTCTCCAATACTGGTCCCGCACAAATCGCACACGGTCTGCCCGGCACCAATCCTGGCGCCGCAAGAATCACAAGTAATGGTCATAGTACCTGATTAGTCCA
>CALEEY010000229.1 GCA_937877085.1 uncultured Bacteroidota bacterium | reverse complement strand
ACCAGTACCTGGATAGTAGAGGCGGCGGGGACAAATAACCTGGTAGCAGGCGGATGGCGGCGCGATCTTCTCGAACAAGGCGAGCTGGTTTCCGTAGAAATTCATCCAATGAAATCAGGCAGCCCCGGCGGCCTCTTGCGCTGGGTTACTTTAGCTAGCGGACAAGTGCTGGCTGTAGATAAGGACTCTCCTGCTGGCGTAGTAATTGGTGATACACCGAATAAGACCAGTCCTGAATCCGGGCAATCCATAGTAAATATTGCAGCTGATCAGCGCCAGGCGTTTGAAGCTCGGCGTAACCAATGGGCAGGAAGAAGCACGGTTGACAGGCCAGGATCTTTGCCATTGATTAACGAAGGCTCGTCTATGGCAGCCCTGGATCCACAAAATATCGCAAATCCCGCACAAAAACCTGCGTTTGATATGACAGGTGTATGGTTGTTCAGGCGCGAGCCTCAACATTCCGAATCGTACAATGGAAATGACTGGGATTTTCTTCCTCTGCCCAGGTTAACGCCGCAGGCACAAGCAATTTATGATGATACCTGGGCTCGAAGACGCGCCGGAGAAGTCTATCGAGATCCGTCTGCCTATTGCTATCCGCCAGGTATGCCAGCATTAATGACCCGTATTGGGAATTTGATGTTCCTGCAGCAGGACACTGCCGTCTATATGGTGCATCGATTCAACAACGAATTTCGGACCATATATACTGATGGTCGCGAACACATCGACCCAAATATCCGTAATGACGGGTACAACGGAGATTCCGTAGGCTATTGGGATGAAGACTCCCTTTATGTGGATACCGTGGGCTTTGGGATGCCCCAACACTTCGTTTTGGCCGGAATCCCCTTTAGTGAGCAAGGCAGAATTCAGGAACGATTTTTCATGCTGGATAACGGAAATACCTTGGCAATTGAGTTTACCTTAACTGATCCGGTCAACTGGGAAGGCGAATGGGTAGACGTGAAATTTTATGACCGTATGCTTGAGTTCGACATTCAGGAAGCCAGCTGTATCGCTGATTTGGACTCTACTATTCCGGGGCTATGAGAATGAGAAAATCGAATCTGATTGTTGCATTGAGCTTTGGCTTTCTGTTTTTAGCCGGGACCGTAAATGCGCATCACTCCTTTGCTATCTACGATTCGGCAAATCCGATTGAGTTAGCCGGAGAAGTGGTCAGCTTTCGTTTTAGCAATCCGCATTCGGTAATTGAGTTAAAAGTCGTGAATAGCGATGGAACGGAAACTGTATGGGAATTGGGCTTTGACCCGGTCAACATGTTGTCCAGGGCGGGCTGGAAAGCCGATACGTTGCGCCCGGGCGATCATCTGGCTGCAGTTATTCAACCCCTGCGCAAAGGTGGTTCTGGAGGCCGTTTATTGCCTGACCAAATAACTGCTGGCCCCGACAGATTGCCGGCAACGATCAGTGGTCGCTTTGTTTCAAACTTAAATCCCGCCCCACTGATTATGGTTGATGAGGTTGCCCGTGATTTTAACGGTATGTGGATTAGTGCCGAAAAAGGTATCCATTTTGACACTAAGGCTGCTAGTCCTGGAGAGCAAAAACCGCCACTGACGCCGGAATATCAGCAAAAA
>CALEEY010000228.1 GCA_937877085.1 uncultured Bacteroidota bacterium | reverse complement strand
AAAAGGACCTTAATCGTACTCAAGCGTGTCCCCCTAAGGTCTTGCGCACCATCCACTTATTCGCAATTATAAACACGCTTAGCACGGTACCCCACTGTAAAAGCACGGTCATGAGACTGTAGGGATCTAGCGGGTTGAACCAGGAGTCCGGAGCATAGACGGTGGCGGAAAGCCAAAACCACCAGCCCAATAAAACGGTCGCCTGAAGAGGGATGAAATATTTCATTATTAGGTCCCAGATTGGGCCAGCATTCCAATCCCCTTCCGTACCGTCGATGGCGTCTTTTCGAAACGCGGTAACGCCATATTTATTGACTGAAAAGGCAATGAATGCCCCAGATATCATGAGGGCTACGCCCCAAACGAAGTCCTGATTGCCGAAAAACGTAAGGTTGATGGCCGACGGCACGCCCATAAGGAAGGAAACGGAGCAAACGGCGACCACAGCGTTGCGACGAGCAAGGCCCATATCAACCAAAATACGCGTGGTGAGCTCGATCATTGAAATCAGCGAACTGAAAGCGGCAAACGATAGCCCTAGAAAGAAGAGCATGGCCAGTGGATTACCAAAGGCCATACGGGCAAACAATTGCGGCATCCAAATGAATGTTAATCCCGTGGCCGCAGGGCCGCTAGTCTGCATTACTTCCAGTATTTCCGGACGCGACAATTCCGAGCCCAAAACAGCAAATACGGTTCCGAAAATGGTAATTGCAGCCAGAAGACTAACCAGATTATTCCCAAAGCCGGTAATCATCGCGTTTTTCACGACACCGTGTTTGGTGTGCATGTAGGCGCCGTACGTAAGAATCAATCCCCATCCTGCCCCCGTGTCCCAGGCATTTTGAGTTAACGCTTCCAGCCATACCCGCGGCGATTTTAGCGTGGCCCAATCGGGTGAAAACAAGAAAGAAATGCCATCTCCTGCTCCATCGAGCGTGACGGCACGAATCAACGAAATGATGACGATGGTAAAAAGCGCTGGAATTAAGACCTTATTGGCTCGTTCAATAGACTGAACCCCTTTCCAGACGACCAGCGCCCCGATGGTCATGGCAATGCCATGAAAGACGACGGGGAGACCTGAATGCTGAAACCCTTCCCAAATGGCCGTTGACGACTCTGCGGTGATGGGTAAAGGATTTACCACCATTTGAGAAAAATAATACAGACACCAACCGGCTACGACCGAATAGTAAAACATGATGGCGGTGGCCACAAATGCAATAAACGCCCCCATCCAAGCATATTTTTCTCCGGCAATTTTTGAAATAGTGCCAACCACTCCCATCCGACCCTTTCTGCCCAGAGCGTATTCAGCAATGATGAGTGGCACCGACCAAACGAGCAAAAACACAAACCACGCCAATAAAAAGGCACCTGCTCCTGAGTCACCGGCGTTCGATGCGGCTATCCTTGGAAAACGCCAAATATTACCTGTTCCTACGGCAATTCCAAGCACGCTAAGGATGAGTCCGAGTCGGCTTGAAAATCGTTGATCTTTCATAGAGGTACGTTCAAATGGGGGTCTAGCGCATTAAATGCACATAAAGGCTTCAAAAAGAATAGACGGAGCTTCAAAAAGAATAAGACAAAAATCGAATTCAAAAGTATCAATTAGCGAACCAGTTCCGAAGGGGTTGCCGCTAAGCTCAGGCTATAATACTCAAAATTCACGTAATTTGGCAGGTGGTCGTCGTAAAGGCGGGAAAAAGGATTACCACTTTGTCCGCCGGGATAAACACCATATGCCTGCGGAGGCGTTGTAGAAAAATCGACCACCACCCGCCAAGAGGCACTCCAATACGTAGGATTCGTTGGCGCGGGGCTAATCGTTTCTGCATACCCCGGAAACGGGAAAGGCCCTCTCCACAGCGGCTTTAGCGCCTCCGATCGTGTTATGTGACGCACAACCAGCGAATGCTCTTCGCCCCAAGTAGGCCGTGCGAATCCCTGCACCTCCCATTTTTGGCCCGCCTGGTCAAGGGCCATGCGCACGAGATCCTTCAGGGACTCCGTCTCTGGTGTATCCATACGGTCAAACCATTTTCCCTCTCCCCTAGAAGCGAGATCTAGGATTCGTATCTCTTTAGGCTTTTCACCTCCACCAAACACGGCTTCATCCCACGTCAATTGAATCAAGGTTTCCATGAAATCAGCAAAAAGACCAGCCGTTTTTGAATCCAATGACATGCGGCCATCGAAAGGCATTAATTCACCTTTCAATCGGTCGCCGGCATCGGATAACCCTTCAACATCTCGAATCAAGGGCAAAAATAGATCCGCTTGGACCGCCTTGACGTCAGATTGGTATTTTTTAATGTCCTCAGGCGAGTGTTTATCTGCGCCACTTAACAGTTCAAATATCCGGATGGACCTATAAACCGATCGGAAGTCTTGATCCAAATAGTATGGATAGCCTTCTGGAGCCGGACGTTGATTGGTGGACGTCAGAAAGCCTCTTTTAGGAGAAATGGCATGGGGCAACTCCTCAAAAGGGACACGCCCAATCCATGCCGAGTTGGATGTGGTTCCATCTTGAATGCCAAACGCGTTGCCCTGCGCTCTAATCGGTAGGTAACCGGTGCTACGAATGGCAATTATGCTGTCGGAACCTGCATACAAAATGTTTTGCATGGGGTAGTCCCATGAGCGAATCGCCTGCTCAAATTCAGCGTAATTCTTGGCTCGATTCATTTCCCAAACGGCTGAAAACGTTTTCCCAAATTCGTGCCCGACCCATTTTATAGCGAAATCCTTTGATTCAATCCCATTTGATCCGAGGACAGAGCCCGTTCTATCTTGCGAAATAATCGGCCCAAGATGGCTCTGCAATCTAGATTCGACAATGGTTGCTCCATTTTTCACCTGGATACTGTCCGTGATAACAACCAACGGCCTCCATTCATTGTCATATAAATATGCATCTCGCGCTTCGTTGAGCTGCATGGCATACGTATCTAACTGATCAGAACCGGTATTTGTAAAAGCCCAGGCGGTGGTCGGCGTTATTCCCTCAACAATGCCCGGTACCGATGGAAATGTTACGCCATACACGTTGGCGGTTGGGGTTACGAGATGGGCTTCGTACCAAATGGCAGGCAGCGACAGCCCAAGGTGCATATCTCCAGCCAAAATCGGCATCCCGGTAGTTGACTTTGAACCGTCCACAGCCCAGTTATTCGATCCTTTTCCGTCGAAAAAGCCTTCTGCTAGACTCGGCGTGGGGTTGAATGCGTCGCTAACTCCAGTGAACGGTGTTGAGCCCGCGGTATCGAAAGATGGCTCCTTGGCCAAACCGAATTGGGAGACCTTTAGTGGCTCGGACCGCTCTGGGTTGGCTACGTGCGATGTGCTGAGCCAGTGAGCTTCCTCTGGCAGAATAATGGTTTTCTCGTACGTTCCGTACTGAGGATAGAGCTGCTGAAAGTCGGTTTCGCCAAGGGCCTCTCGAAGTTCGCTCACCCGCACGTCGGAATTCTGAAAACTCAAATCATAGGTCATAAAAGCAAGCAGCGCCAAGGTGTAGGACGTCGAAAAAGTGGTTGGAGGACTCGCATCCATGATTTTGTACTCCAATGGGACCTCCGCCTGCGACATGCTGCCTAAATAGGAGTTGACTCCCATTCCATACCAAGCCACCGCATCGGCTTCTCTTGGCATTCGCTCTTTCAATTCGAGGCTGTTTCGTAGCACTGCATCCCTAATTCCATTTCTTCTGAAGAAACGATCGGTGGTTAGCGCCGATTCCCCAAGCAACTCTGAAAGGGTTCCTGTGGCCGCTCGATGGATAAAATCCATCTGAAATAGCCTATCGCGCGTAACCAAATATCCAAGTGCAATGGTGGCGTCTTGGTCTGATGTTGCAAAAATATGCGGCACTCCCCTCGCGTCCATTTCAATTTGGACAGGGGCCGTCATCCCGTCCAGCATCAATTCGCCTGAAGTATGCGGCCGAGCAGACCGGGCGGATCCCCAAACTCCTTCATAGGGATCTAGGACATTCCCCAGTCGAAAGGTGCCTCCAATGGGATAGTTCAGCCCAATGAAAACCAAAGCTAAAACTACGATTCGAGTAAGAAGGGGGAATAGGTTCATCTCGTGTGATTTATCTCGTTTCCATTTTTGAAAGGGAGGATGGGTTTTCTGTGATTGTTCAGCCCTTCACAGGAGTGGGTTGATTTTCGTGGTCCCGTTCACTGGATCGGGCCGTATGACCGAACCGGTCTTGAAACAGGGTCGTCACTTCCTCAGCAATGTTGGCATAATCTATCGCGCCACGCGCGTGAGGGTTGGTGTCGTATACCGACCTCCCATCGTGCGAAGAAACCGATAGCGTCGTGCACGTCCTGACAATCCCAGCCATTACATCTTCTCCATATTTCTCTCGTAGATAGCCCCGATACGCGTGATGGTTTCGTTTTCGGGCATCAACCATTGTAAATAGAAATTTTGCCTCTGTAAGACCTGGGTTCAGACTTTTTTGAACCATTTTGATGGTCTGATAGGTCTGTTCGGCGCCCACAACGGGTTGGTATTCGGGTAAAACGGGGATGATAACAAGGTCACTGGCAACGAGCGCATTTAGACTGTAAACGGTAACGGCCGCCGCCGTGTCCAAAATGACCACGTCATAGCCAGTAAGCTGAGAATGAATGTATTCTTTAGCCCAAAGGACGTCGGTTGGCTTTGTAAGTCGCCGCAAAGCCGGTGAAAGAGCTGGAGACGAGGGAATGAGATCAAAGGTCGACAATCGTAGAATGGGCGGTGGCGATTGGAGGTCCTGTTCGAACATCACCAGCGACGAAGCCGACACGTCGGGCTCGGACTGCCCCATCATTCTAGTCAAAAATCCCTGCGGATCCAGATCCACAACCAGTACCTTGCTTCCGCTTAATGCTAGAGCCGCCGAAAGATTGATGGAGGTTGTGGTTTTTCCAGTACCTCCCTTGTGATTACAAACGGTTAACGTGATCATGGTGTAGTTTCTGGTTGATGAACTGGAGACCACCAGTTTCGGGGCAGAAGTTAGCCCCTGACTTTTGGGCAGTCAAATGCCGGCTGTAATCGTCGGAATATTATTTTAGAAATGCTTTCATCTTTTATTTCCGCAAACCCCCTTAAAACATCGCTTCTGGCCGGGGTGCTATTGGGAACGGCATGGCTCAGTTGGGGGCTTTGGCCGTTGGCTTTGGTATGCCCGGGGATCCTGATTTTATGCCTTTTAGAGCAGGACAAACGGACGAGATTCTTGGTCTCGGTTGTCTTTTTTACTTCCGCATGGGCCATCGCTTTTCACTGGAATGCGTTGCACCCCAACACGATAACGGCTCTTTCGTCTATCATCGCACTCTTTAGCATGATTTGCATTCAAGCGGGATTGATGACGTTTTTCTCGAGCCCTCGCCGTGGCTTTACCCCTTTCATTACCGCGATTTCGGCATTCTTGGGAATTGCCATCTGGGATTGGTTTTCTTTAAATGGACCACTCGCCATGCCGGGAACGATGTTGGGCTTGTCCATTTCGGATTCATTTTTAGCTCGAATGTGGTCGCCTTTTATTGGGTCGTATGGATTGACTCTGCTTGTCTTGGGATTAAATGGGGCTTGGGTGGCCGTTTTAAGATCGCAGAGAAAACGAACGTTGGCCGCCCTAATCCTGCTTGCCCTATCTTTTCTGCCGGTTTTATTTCCGCCGCAGCTATCGGCCATAAGTCGCATGTTTCCCGTTGCGTTGGTTCAGCCGGGTATGTCGCCATCCCAGTGGGCGGACGTATCCAGCGTGACCAAAGCGAGTGGCTTGTATGAAGCGCTCGGCCGTGCAAAAGGGATGTTTGTAGATACCCAGTTGCTCATTTTGCCGGAGACTTCCCTTCCCATTGGCTCCAGTACTACACAAGAACACGTGGTCAGACGATGGGCCGATAGCCTAGGCGTATCCGTACTTACAGGCGCGATTGTGTTGGATTCATCCGGCACGTTCTTCAATGCGGCCGTTTCCGTCGACTTCGGCGGACTGGCCTATGAAAGCCACAAACGAAGACTCGTACCCTTCGTGGAGTCCGTTCCGCTGGCTAACTACTTACCTTTCAGTTCGACATTTCGCCTCGATTCCGGTGGTGTTTCTGCGTACGGCGCAGGCAAAGACCCCTCTATAGTTCAATTAAGTGGCTTAAAGGTGGGTGTGCTCATCTGTTTTGAAAGCTTTTTCCCGTCCGATGCCGCCGAGCTTCGCTCACTGGGAGCCGATATGTTGGTGGTCTTAACCCAAGACGGCTGGTGGCAAAGTCAAACGGCGCGTAACCAACATGCGGCTTACACGCGCCTAGTCGCCTTCTCAAGCGGGCTTCCAACCATACAATCTTCGGTCGATGGGATTTCCGCGATTTGGGATGCAACGGGAAATAGGATCGCCGGAAGTACTGGAAACGGCGCGCAGATCGTCTTTGCTCATATTCCCATCCAACGTGCCCATACACTGTTTTCGAAAACAGGGAATTTCCCGTCCAATCTGCTCTTGGGAGGGCTTTTATTACTGTATCTTATGTTCGCCCTCCGAAAAAGTCCTTATTCGCAGGGTGGTCACTGATCTCCGCGTGTTTATTATTCGCTGGGTGGCCAGTAGGCACCGGTTGTCATTGTTCGACGGACGTTCCCATTCGTAGATTTTCATTTTTCGCAAGTTGTTGTAGCACATGAAGTTGTCTGTTCCATTTGTCCTAGCTTCTAGTTCTCCCAGACGTAGTCATCTCCTTACATCGGTTGGATTCACATTCGAGGTAATTCCAGCGGATGTTGATGAATCTGAAATACCTGATGAAGCCGCGGCTAGCATGGTAGCCCGATTGGCCATTCAAAAATCTTCCGTGGTCTCTAATTTGCGCCCTGAAAGCCTCATTTTGGGCTCAGACACCAGTGTCGAGTTGGACGGCCAGATATTGGGAAAACCGCTCACTTCGGAAGAAGCTCATCACATGCTTCGCCGATTAAGCGGACGGTGGCACACCGTGCATACGGGAATGGCTCTTTCGCATAAAGATTCAGGAAGAGTTTCCTCGCATGTCGAATCGACCAAAGTCGAGTTTGCAGCGCTTTCAGAGCTCGAAATAGAGCGCTACGTGGCTACTGGTACGCCCATGGACAAGGCTGGAGCCTATGGTATTCAAGATGATGGAGGTGCCTTTTTTGTCCGAGGCATTGAAGGAGATTTTTATACGGTCATGGGATTGCCCCTACACCGGTTGTATACCCTCATTCGCTCTGATTTTAACGATTTACTCCTGGATTAGCATCCTAAAACACCGCAAAATACCATACATGGCCCCCGACCACGCATCTTTACGCGTCTTGCTCATGCAGGCTCGAAACGATCTAGAAATAGAACTCCAAGAACAGCAATGTTTTTTGGAACGGTGCCAGCTTCGCCCGGACCAGCTGACGAGTTTGAATTTGCCAAAGCTGGGGAAGCTACCTCTAACAGGACGTGTCTTGGATGGTTATGACGCCCTTTTTATCGGTGGAGCCGGCGATTTTTCAGCAATCCAAAACTATCCGTGGATGCCTTTCGCGTTGGATATGGTGCGTGAGGCTTACGACCGGCGGGTTCCTACTTTTGGGAGTTGTTGGGGGCATCAATTGATTGCCAGAGCTTTGGGCGGAACCGTCGAACATGACCCTGATCGTGCGGAGATGGGCTGCCTGCCTGTGGAATTAACCCCTGCTGGGGAGTCTGATCTTTTATTTAAAGACTTTCCGTCCTTTTTTTTGGCGAATATGGGACACCACGACCGAGTGACCGCGCTACCTGATAACGCTATTGAATTGGCGCGAAACGCTAGTCAGCCTTTTGAGGCCTTTAAAATGGCTGATAGACCTATGTATGGTACCCAATTCCACAGTGAACTAAATGCCGACCGACTCAAGGCTCGCCTCAATCAATATCGTTCGAGTTATGAGGAACAGCTTCCTTCTGCCGAAGCCTACCAACTCATTGTGGATGGACTAAAGAAAACAACGGAAGTGGATCACTTGCTGTTTGATTTCTTGACTAAATTCGCGGTTGTTTCAGACGTCAGTGCCTAAATCCAGGGTGCATCATCACCTCCACCAGTGATCTTCTGGGAGTTGAAGGTGCATGTTCAGCATGACCAAACCGTAACAGAATCTGAGCCGTATATCCGTGCGTCAGAACGGACTCCATTTTTGACTGGATCTCGGGGATGTACAATGGATGATGAACAATGGCTGAGCTTAAGCCCGTCTTGGAACTGTGAATCAGTGCGTTTGCCATCGTGAAGCCGGCACGCACCCATTGGATGGGACGATTCCCCATTGTCTCTACGATTGATAACCGAGTAATCCGTTCATTTTGCTCATTAAAGGAGATGGCGGGTGCCCATAATTGGCTTAATGAAGGCATTTTGCCAACATTTGCTGGAATGCCATCTCTTGATCTTACGCGAATTGGATTGATCCAGGACGCATTTTCCCTTAAATAGTGCTTATCAAACTGTCGATCCTTTTCTGTTTTAAGGATGGCATCAAGAACATGCTTTTCCTGTTCCACGGAATCAACCCATTTCAGATGGCAGTCGTCGTAGCGCTCGGACAGTTGTAGATGGAGGAGGCTCGAGTCAGAAAGCGCCTCGTTTTTGAACCCAGCCCGAACACTTCTCCTCAATCGAATCTTGGTCAAGGTGTCTTTCCAATCGGCTTCCGGCTTTACTTGGTCCGTTATCCTAAAGCGTGAAACAAGATCGGGCTCATACGAATCGGGCAAATGGGCTACGTGGAATTGAAATCCGACGGCCGATAGCGCGATCGCGAGCATTCCGGAAGCTGCTCCGCAACTAATGGCCAGGCCCTTATCGTCAGGGTCGATAACAGCTAGAGCTCGACTTCGATCGGCCAGCACCTCAATTGATTTATCGGACACCCTAAATAGCCACGGCTGCGTATTGTGGGTAGATGGCGCCAAAATCGCATAGTTTATCAGGTGCCTGAGTTTATCGCTGAGCGAATCAATCAACTCGTAATCCTCAGGGCGAATATCCCTTGGATTTGCGTTTCCGGCCTCAACGCCGTTCAAAAGAGATTGATTTTTTGAAACCACAGTAGTAAAGATTGTCACCGAATTAGCTTTACGTAAGAAACCCTTACGCCAAGTCATTAAATGACCGAAATCTTTACCCTTGAATTGTAGGGATATTCCCTACCGTTATTCCCTACCGCTAGTTTGCTTTCTCGCCCTCTACCCACTGAACCGCATGCTGCATCAATTCTGCAGCGCTTCCCAGATTGAGCTTTATTTTGATGCGGGCACGATAGGATTCTACCGTTTTGACGGAGAGGTGAAGCTTTTCTGCGATGTCCCGAGTGCCAAACCCCCGCCCTGTCAACTCAAATACTTCCAATTCCCTATCACTCAGAATTTCCAACGGTGACTGGGCCAATGTTTCATGTCCCGAAGCCATTCCTAACAGTAGACGCTCATTGATTTCATCCGACACATAAATGCCACCGTTCATTACTTTTCGAACAGCCTTAATCATAACATCTGGCGCCTCGAGTTTCATTACATACCCCTTGGCGCCCGCCCGGATGGCCCTCTCGGCATAAAGCGACTCATCATGCCGGCTAACCACTAGTGTTTTCACCCCAGGCCTAATGGCCTGAATTTGCTTCACCATTTCCAGTCCACTCATCCCCGGAAGCGAAATATCGACGATGACTAGATCTGGGTTTTGAGCTTCAACGACTCCGATTCCATCTTCTGCGCTGGACGCTTGCCCACAAACAACAAGATCTGAATCTGCCTCTAAAGACATTACAAGACCTTTTCGCATCAAAGGATGATCATCTACGACGACTATACGGATCATGGCAGTACCATTTTATCAATTCAAAATATTGGGCAAAGATAAGGTGCAACGAACGATAGCGCCCTTGCCTTTTTCGGCTTCTATTTCCAAACTAGCGTTTATGACTCGGGCCCTATATCCCATAATATCGACGCCCATTCCCCGATCAGCTTTAAGTACCTCGGGAAATCCGACCCCATCGTCTTCTATGGTCAGTTCCAAACCTTCGGATGTGGTTCGTAAGGTGACCGTTACGTTTTCAGCTCGCCCGTGTTTGGCTGCATTACTTACGGCTTCCTGAGCGATCCTATACAAATTTGAAGCGACACCTGAATCATTTATGCTCACATTGCCATGTTCGTGGTAAGTACAGTTCAGAGAGAAATATTTTTCCGCGTTTGAACAGAGTGTCCGGAGAGCCGCAGACATTCCATCTCCCTCAAGTGCTACTTGAACCAATCCTCTGGCAATATTGCGCGTCAAGCGGTCAGCCTCTCGAACCAAATCAGTTATCTCAAACATATCCTCCGCGAAATCAGATTTGTTCTCTTCAAGTCGTTTGGCCAAACTTCCTCCAATTAAACTGATTCCGGTTAACATTTGACCCAGCCCATCGTGTAAATCTTGGCCTACCCGTCGTCTTTCCTGCTCTGAAATGCGGAGAATTTCAAGTTCTAGTCGTCGTCTCTCCGATACGTCTCGCACAATTCCGACGAACAGCCGCTTGCCCTCGGATTCGAACTCGCTAACAGCCAAATCCATGGGAAAGACGTCTCCCGACTTTCGAAGGCCGGTCACCTCGCGGCCAATTCCAATAATCTTTTTCTTACCAGTGGTCACGTAATTGTTAATGTACCTGTCGTGGTTTCTGGCATACATAGTGGGCATAAGGGCCTTAATGTTGCTCCCAATGACGTCGGGTGCAGCATATTGAAAAAGAACCTCCGCTGCCTTATTAAAAAGTTGAATGATCCCGGCAGCGTCGATAATAATGATCCCTTCCACCGTGCTTTCAAAGACGGCAGCAAACAGTTTCATCCTCGATTCCCGAATCAGAAGTCTGCGGTGGATGAATGGAAGACGAGAAATCAACTCTTCCGCGCTGTGAAAAAGGTCGTCAACGGATGGTTCTATTTGACTCCAAACATGCAGATTTTGGATGAGGGCTGAATGTGCAAGACGAACGCAATCTAGCTTATTGTAAAAAGCGCTTGAAAGCAGCATTAATTCTTCGTCATCTAGACTGATCAAAAGTACCATTTCGACCAGATGATAGTCCTCTGGGTCAAGGACAATTTCATGATTATCCTTAAGCATTTGACTTAAATCAGGGGATAGGCCATAACGATCTATAACCAATATTTTCAATCGCTTATCCCATCATTAAAGTGCTTGGGGACGGCGTAATGTTGCAATCTCGCGCAACCAGGACCGATGGTATTCCAATCCTCAATGTCGACGTCCAAGTGGATAAATGAACATGTAGGAACTTCCACCGGAATTCCCCCCAAAAGCCAGGTGGCCACCGCTCCGGTTGTAGGTTGATGCCCAACAATCATGACTACCTCTGTAGCATCAGGTAATCCGTTGAGAATATGAAGAACATCTTGAATAGTGGCTTCATATATCCCTGATTCAAACGTGACTGGGGCGCTCCAATTCGATTCAGATAGGACTAGATCGATGGTTTCTCTGGTTCTTGTTGAAGTGGAACACAGGACAAGATCGGGCGGCTCAACGTTTACTGAAAGGTGCTTGCCAATTTCTTTTGCTGACCGTACGCCACGCGTATTGAGACGCCTTTCGTGATCGTTTCCAAAAGGAGTGTTCCAATCAGACTTGGCGTGCCTAAGAAGATAAATTGCCTTCAATTTCGAATGTGATTACAACTGTGGAGGAAATTCGCCACAAAGCAAGCTCAGGACTTCAGTGGTTTTTACGCACGAACAGCCCTATAACAGGCTTCGGCGCAATCGCACGGGCCACCAACGGGGGGGTTGGCTTTTCGAATTATAACTTCCGCCGACTGCACGATGGGCGCTTGGTCTAGAATACGGTGGGCAATGAGGTATGAAAGTCTTTCAATTAAAAAGTACTTGTTCATGGTGATGATGTGTCTGATTTCGGCATAGACCTTTTCATAGTCTACTGTTTTCGTTAAATCATCTTCTCTCGCTGCCGCTTCAAAATCTAAATCCAACGAAACGTCAACTTCATACCTACCGCCGATTCGATGTTCTTCCTGCATAACACCGTGGTGAGCATAAAATACGGCGTTTCTTAGACGCACGGTTCCCATTGACATAGTCTGTCCAAATGAATGATGAATGGCTTTAAACTACAGCCAAGTTCACTCTATTACGAGTTTAGCAATTAAGTTTAATTCTCTGTCTGAGGCTTCTGCCGATTTAGACCGCATCAAAACATCTGACAAATATAGCGTGGCATACAATCCTAATATGTGGTCGCTTCTTTTCGCGTGTTCATTCAGGGTCTTAGCTAGATCTGCATTTTTCCATGCATCCGGAACGTAAACGGCCCGTTCGCCTGTAGGGCCGGGTTTTGCATCCTTAGGGAAACTTCTCTCCGGCTCAAAAGCACGATTTCCATAGTGGCACCCTATGCACTGCGTTGGAACCAGCAAAGGATCCTCCCTTTTGGCTATGGATCCCACCAAACGGCCATCGGCACCGTAGGCAAAATAGTCCCAATAGGTGTCCGACCGTTTAATCATTACGGTAGTCTCTACAACCTTTCCCGCATCGAGGTGTTCGCCAAAAATGGCAGCACCTTTCTCATATATGATGGGATCCTTTAAACTGGTTAATTGCTCCAGAGACCTTAGCAAATCGGCTCGGCAAATTGATAGGCGCCTTCTAAAAGCGGTCATTTGACCTGCTGTTTCATAAACAAACCAATCCGGACCACCCCACTCTCCGTAGGTTTGTCTTAGACTATCAAGGGACCGTGGGGCATTGCGGACCGTATAGTAAGCCGACCTCACCATGGGTTCAAATTCCTCCCAATTCAACATTTGGTCCGCCCCTGCCGCATCATAAAGTGCCTGAAGCTCGGGAGTCTCCGTGGGATTTAACGGCCTTTTTAGATACCAATTGGCCCCCGATTGTATTAAGACCGAAGAAAGAGAATCCCCATTCTGCACATATCCGCCGAGATAAAAACCCAGTATTGACTCACTTTGGCCTTTTGCCAATTGAATTTCGACGGCGTCTCCTATGTCTGGTTTTTGGGCATCCGGTTTGGTTGAACAGCCCATGAAAAGTGCCATCCAAACCAGAATTATTCCGTATTTTTGCCAAGTGGCGTGCATCAGATCATCCAAAAAAGGTTACCATCATTAAACTAATCGACTGAAAACAGGTCTCACAACGGTGCTCCTTAATTCCTCGTTCCCTTATGCTCGAGCCTTTTTAGCCGATGTCAGACGTAAGAAGTCATGTTCAGCCGAATATGACCCGTTTTTACATGTTTACACTGCGCGACGTGATTGAATCGCTAAACAATATCTGGTTTTGGGTCTTCGGTACCCTCCTGTTATCGGGAGGGGCCTGTGCTGGGTATTTTTATGCCCGGCTGCGATGGAGGAACCGGAGCAAAGAGCTGGCCGACTTGGAAGTAGAACTTCGGCGGCAACGTGTCGAACTTCAGCGTCTTTCCTATCAGGAATCCACCTCAAATTCCCACCAATCTTCCCTTGCTTCAGAGAAGTCAAAGGATGCCTTAGAGGCCCTCCTTCATCAAAGTAGACAGGACTATTCGATACTGGAGCAAGAAAACCAGTTCGAAATGAGCCTTTTTCGGGAGGAAAACCATTTACTGCGAGAGGAACTGGCCTTGATGAAAGGGCTTCCTACGGAGCCACTGGGCATCTCGGGAGGTAACCACTTTGAAGACGCCAAAGAATTGGATTTTGAACCAGAAGAACTTGACCCACCGGTTGAACAGACACGGCAACAAGAAGAGGAAGTGGCGTTAGTTGATGAACAAGCGGACCCCCAGCCTGAACAGCCTGAACAGACAGCGCAACAGGTCGAGGAAGTGCCGCTAGTTGAGGAAATGACGAGCCAACAGCCCGAAGTTCTGTCCCAAGAGGTCGTAAATTCGAGTCAACAGCCCAACGTTCAGCCTAACTTTGAAGATTTCGAATTCCATTGGACCGAAGAACCTACCATATCCGTCCCGTCCAAAGTTGCGCTTCCGGTATTTCGTACCGTCTCCGACTTTGTGCCTGCTTCTGACGCGCCACTGCCCACCCAGAAATCGACAACCCTGACAAATCTGGTTGGACTTAGCCCAGACCAATTTGAGCTTTTATCCGATCTTGGGTTCGCTTCGGCCGAAAAACTTTCCCTAATGACGCCTGAGGAAATTATCCGACTTTCTGAAATATTTCGGGTCTCTCCAGAATTTATCCAATCAAACTGGATCACTAGAGCGCAGCCGGAAAGCCATTAAGTTTGCTGGGCAACGGCCTCTGGTATGGCGGTAAGA
>CALEEY010000227.1 GCA_937877085.1 uncultured Bacteroidota bacterium | reverse complement strand
GCATTGGGAAGTTGATTGCCCAAATAACGGAATTTGCCGGAGAGGATCGTCAAGCCGTGGTGGCCCGGGAGATCTCTAAAATCTACGAGGAATACATTCGAGGTTCTTTAAAAGAGCTGGCGGAGTGGGCTGCATCCCAGCCAAAAGTCCGCGGGGAAATCGTTTTTCTGCTGGCTTCTCAAAAATACTCCGAACGAATCAAACTGGTTTAGGGTGCGTTCATCTCGCCGCACATCACCCAATTGAAATAAGCTAAGCATGAACTGGAATCGGACCGAAAAACTCGTAGCCGCGCTCGTATTTGTCTATTCGCTGATCATTTACCTGCTTACCGTAGCCCCGGCAACTTCCTTTTGGGATTCTGGCGAGTTCATAGCTATCGCCAACCGATTACAGGTTTCGCACCCACCGGGGGCTCCTTTTTACATGTTGGTAGGAAGGCTGTTTTCTATGTTCGTTCCGGTGCAGTACATCGCGCTTTCTGTCAACCTGGTCTCGGTGGTATGCAGTGCACTGACCGTGCTACTACTGCACTTGATTATTGTGCGCCTTGTTCGGGAATGGCAGGGCAATCCATCTACGTGGAACTCCGTGGACCGGATTGTGGCACTTGCGGGCGGTGTGATTGGGGCATGTACCTTTGCGGCGACCGATTCCTTTTGGTTCAATGCGGTTGAAGCTGAAGTATATGCGATGTCCATGCTTTTCACTTCGGCGGTGGTTTACCTCATTCTACGATGGCGAGAAGAAGCGGCCCTCGAAGAAGAGCGTTTAAACTCCGGGCAACATCGCTTTGGGCTGGCTACAAATAGATATTTAATCCTGATTTCGTACTTGTTTGGGTTGGCAATCGGTATTCATTTATTGAACCTCTTAGCCATTTTCTTCATAGCACTCATTGTGTTTTTTATCGAGTTTGAAAACCCCGAATGGAATGCTAAACAACGTTTTTGGGGGTTGGTAGCGACCGGAGCCGTGTCTTCGTTAGCGTTTTTGGCCATCTATCCCGGAATTGTTCAAATTTTACCGGGCATTCTAGGCGACTCCCCTGCGCCTCTTTTTCTAACGGTTACGTTTTTTGCCCTCATTGGATTTGGCGTTTATTGGACCCACCGGCAGGGTATGCAAGCTCTCAACCTTGTTATGCTCTGCCTAACGGTGGTCATGATTGGGTATTCGTCGTATACCTTAATCTTTATTCGAAGTGCATCCAATCCTCCGATCGATGAAAACGATCCTGAAACTGTAGATGCCATCGTTTCCTACCTAAAGCGCGAGCAATACGGTAGTACGCCCGTCCTCAAAGGATTCACGTATGACAATAGTCTCGGAACAGTAGAAAACCGTAAAGGAAAAGAAAAGTATTTCCCTCGACGCTACTCTCCCGAACCCAGCCATATGCGGTTTTATGGCCAATACAGCTCCGATTCTGAGTTTTTCTGGCAGTACCAAATTGGTCACATGTATGTGCGTTATTTCATGTGGAATTTCGTAGGTCGAGCCAACGATATTCAAGATGCGCCGGCCATTACCGGCCTATCTAGCCAAGAAAGTGATCGATACTATTATCAGACGCCGAGCGAGAAATCAAGCCAAAACGCCTATTACGGTTTGCCCTTGTTGCTCGGATTGATAGGAGCCGCCTTTCACTTTATGAAAGATTGGCGCCGCGCTTTCGCCGTGCTCGTGTTGTTTTTACTAACTGGCATCGGCATCATACTGTACTTGAATCAGACCCCATTTCAGCCTAGAGAGCGAGACTACGCCTACGTGGCGTCCTTCTTTGCATTCAGTATATGGGTCGGGATTGGTGCTTCCGGCC
>CALEEY010000226.1 GCA_937877085.1 uncultured Bacteroidota bacterium | reverse complement strand
ATACACTTCAGCCAGTGCTAAGCCAATTTTGTTGGCAAACTCCGTTCCCGGATATTTTGCCGAAAGTCGTTCAAATGAAGCTGCTGCGTCATCATAACGACCCAATTGAATTTGATTAAATGCGATGGCGTACGCAGCTCGCGGCGCTGTTTCCGTCGATGGAAACTCCGAAACCACGCGCTCGAAATATCCAATGGCATCTTCTTCTCTTCCCAATTGATGCGCCGATTCACCCATCCAATACAAAGCAAGTGCAGATTGCTCGAGGGTGGGGGATCGATCCAGCACCTGGCCAAGCGTTTCGATGGCTCGATCAAAAGACCCTATTTCGAAAAAATACTTCCCAAGGGCTAACCGTGTACCAAAGGCGAATGGATGTTGTGGATAGAGTTCGTCAAAACGCGTCAAT
Source organism: uncultured Bacteroidota bacterium (assembly GCA_937877085.1). Taxonomy (GTDB): domain Bacteria; phylum Bacteroidota; class Rhodothermia; order Rhodothermales; family UBA10348; genus UBA10348. The sequence goes on along the minus strand of CALEEY010000226.1, from coordinate 1,413 downwards.
AACCGTATGGCATCGTCCTGGCGCCCCATAGCCAAGTAGGATTCCGCCTCGTAGTACATGGCCTCTGGTACCCGTGCATGCCCGACGTTCTGTAGCTGAAAGCCATCGAATTCATTCGCCGCATTGGCAAAAAGATTATTCCCAAAAAGCCGAAGTGCATTTTCGAACTGTTGTTCGGCTGTTCTATCTACCTCTTGCGATAGGCTAAGCTTTGGAGTGTTCAAAACTCCTAGCGTCAAAAGCAAAAAGCAGCAAATCCGAAGACCGACCATTCTAAAACTCAATCCTTTGTCCTGATTTACGTGTAGAGTAGAAAATGCTTTCATATTGATTAGGCCCTGTCTGCGTTGCGATTTACCCAACTTCGACAAAGCCTCTGCACTTAACACTTAGTGATTCCTTACGTTTCCATAGTTCTTACACCTTTCTTAAAAGGTTTAACACGAAACCTTATATTCGCGTGGTTTTGTTTTACAATGAGTGATGTTTTTTAGGTGCAAATTAATGAGTGTTTTGGCTGTCGGTACGGTTGCGTTTGATCGGATTGAAACCCCTTTTGGGAAACGGGATCGCGCCCTAGGTGGAAGTGCCATGTATATAACGATGGCAGCGCGTTTTATGTGCGACGATGTGCGGTTGGTAGCCGTCGCGGGAAGTGACTTCCCAGAGGAATATATCGAGGATATGCGCAGTCGCGGCATCGACTTAGAGGGGCTCGAAATCAAGCCAGATGAGCTCACATTTGCTTGGGGAGGTCGATATCACTTCGATTTAAACACGCGAGACACGATTTATACGGACCTCAATGCGCTAAGCTCATTCAATCCCATTTTGCCGGAGAGCTACAAGGATTCAAAAATTCTCTGTCTGGGGAATTTGGACCCAGTTATTCAGAACAGTGTGCTTTCGCAGGTTCGAAATCCTTCCATCGTAATTTGCGATACGATGAACTACTGGATTGAGCACACGCCTCACCAGCTCAAAAATATCTTGCCCAAAGTCGATTGCCTTGTGATTAATGACTCCGAAGTACGGGAGCTGTCGGGATTGGCTAACTTGGTATCGGCTGCTCGAAAAATTAAAGAGATGGGCCCCAAAATTGTTATCGTGAAAAAAGGGGAGCACGGTGCTCTACTTTTTGCCGACGACACCATATTTATGGTACCAGCTTATCCGTTGGAGGATATTCAAGACCCCACCGGTGCTGGCGACGCCTTTATGGGAGGATTTGCTGGCTATTTGTCTGGATGCAGTCACATCAACCTTGACGCGTTAAAAAATGCGCTCGTGCACGGAAGCGCCATTGCATCTTTTACGGTCGAACATTTTGGTCCAGAAGGCTTGTACAACCTGACGATGGCGGATGTAGAAAGCAGAATTGGCGCTTTTAAAAATCTTACCGCCATACCAGAG
>CALEEY010000225.1 GCA_937877085.1 uncultured Bacteroidota bacterium | reverse complement strand
CCTGGAGATAGTAATACTCTGTTTTCTGTCGCAATTGTTCAACGCCAGTTTCCTGTAACACCTTGCGCAACTTCTTGTTACGGGGATAACCACGATGCGCGCGAAGGAGGCACAAACCGGCATCCGTTTCATATTTTGAGGCCGATTTCGAATCTCCAGAAGCCAATGCTTCATCCCTCTTTTGAAGCAGTCTTTCCGCCTCCGAAATGAATCCGGCCACCAATTTTTGCTGCGATAAAACCAGCTTTTCTACGTTGCCTTTGAATTCATCAAATTGCGTTTCATCCGATTGGGGAACCGGTCCTGAGATAATAAGCGGGGTTCTGGCTTCATCTATCAAAACCGAATCCACTTCATCCACGATGGAAAAATGGTGCCCCCGTTGCTGAAGATGCTCTGGATCATTTACGAACGAGTTGTCGCGCAAATAATCGAACCCAAATTCGTTGTTGGTTCCGTACGTGATATCGGCTGCATACGCATTTTTTCGCCCTTCGGTGTGGGGCTCATACTTATCGATAACATCGACTCTCATTCCAAGGAATGCGTAGACCGGTCCCATCCATTCGGCGTCGCGCTGAGCCAGATAGGAGTTAACGGTAATCAAGTGAACGCCTTTTCCGGTCAATGCGTTGAGATACACCGGAGCGATGGCTACCAAGGTTTTACCTTCCCCTGTTTTCATCTCGGCGATATTACCCTGATGAATGGCAACCCCACCCAACATCTGTACATCGTAGGGCACCATGTCCCAGCGAACGGTTCTTCCGCCGGCTTCCCACTCCCTGCCTACCATTCTCCGACAGGCGTCTTTCGCAACAGCGAAAGCTTCCGGAAGAATCTCAGTCAGTGCATCTTCTAGAGCAACGAACCATTCCTTATCGAGCTCATCGAGTTCATCGTACAAATCCAACCGCTCCTCGGTGGTCATGGTATGGGCTTTCCCATTATCCTCGGCCACTTGCCGCTCTTTGAGTTGCTTGAGGATTTCGGTCCGATCATTTTCGATTCCACTGAGGGCTTCTTTGATGCGCTCCTTAAACTCAACTGTTTTAGCTTGAAGTTGGGAGTCAGTCAATGACGCTAATTTGGCGTATTCAGCATTGATCTGATGGACAACAGGCCAGAGTTTGTTAATGGAACGTTCCCGGTTATCACCGAAAATCCGTTTGAGTACTTTAAGCATATTCAGGTGTATAAAAGCGGAGGGCCCGGGTAAACTAGTATGTCAAGGTCATCCTATCTATCTAGTGCAGCTAAAACTAGCCTTGACATTCATTCAAAACAATCAGGATCACACGCCCTTAATCGGGGCATCGTTCCCATCAACGGGTGTATTCTCTAATCGTTCGCATTTTGGAGGCCGCGGATAACATTTACTTTGGAGAACATGGTTCACGGGTTGCGGTTGAATGCCAATCTGAGTTACCCAAGTGCCACGAAAAACTGGTTATTCATTGAATTTACGGAATCCATCTTCCCATAGTCGAGCAAAATACACGGTTCTCTTTGTGATTTGCTTTTTGGCGATGGGAGCTCCTTTTTCAACATCTTTTGCTCAAATTGAGTCCTCAGGATTCCCCATTTTACAAATGGACGCGTCGGCCAGAAGTGCGGCCATGAGTGGATCGTCCTCAGCGGTGGCCGAATCAAACAGCAGCGTACTCTTTTTCAATCCTGCTTTATTATCTCCACTCGCCGATAGACGATTATCTTTTTCTTATTTGAATCACGTTTCGGATATCAATGCCGGCTGGCTTTCGTACGCTCGGCATGTGGATTCTCTAGGGACCTTGGCTGTCGGCCTGAGATATTTGTCTTTTGGCTCTTTTGATGAGCGGGACCAACAAGGCGTAAAAACAGGTACTTTTGGAGCTTCTGACGTGGCCTTTTCCGTTGGTGGCTCGCGCTCTTGGAGAACGAATTGGACGTATGGCGCCGCTTTACATCTGACGCGGTCTTCCATTGCAGCCAATGCGGCTTCCGCGTCAACGATAGACGCAGGTGTAGCCTACATCAACCCGAATTCGCGCTCCTCCTTCTCTGCTTCCATCAATAGCCTGGGAGTTGTGCTGTCTTCAGTGGGTGAAAGATCGGACAAATTGCCGCTTGACGTACGTCTTGGGTTCACCCAAAAACTGGCGTATTTACCCCTGTTAATATCGATTACCGGCTATAGACTTCACAAACTAGATGGCGGCCAGGAAGGAAACAGCAGTTTTGCCTCCGTTTTGAACCATGTGAAGTTGGCGGGTGAATTTCAGTTTAGCAAAGCCTTTCAGGTGCGTTTTGGCTATGACCGCCGAAGACATGAAGATCTGAAAGTGAAGACCAGACTCGATATGGCAGGTTTTAGCACGGGGGTGGGAATCGTAATCGCTAACATTGGATTTGATTACTCGTTCAATTCATGGTCTTCGCTTGGAGCCCTTCATCGGTTTTCGATCGTCAGTAAGTTGTGACCAACGAATCCTTTCAACTGTCCATGTTTCCCTGCTTCCGGAAGTAAATCATGGTTGTATCGAGCGTACCGTGACGCATTCGCTGTTTTACATCCTCAATCCGCATCCCATCGTTTAGCCAAAGCAACGCGGCTGTATGAGTCAAACTATGCGGGGATATCCCTTCTTTTTTGATTCCTGCGACCTCTAAATGCGCATTGATTCTGCTTCGAACAGATCGCGTATTGAGCCTTTTCCCTTCCGACCTATGCCCGTGGGAGACAAACAGGGCATCCTCGGGCCGGATTCGACCGCGCGTGTCTAAATAAAGTCGAACGGCATCCATTACTGGGGGATCAATAGGCACTTGCTGATCCTTTTGAGTGTGACCTTTTCCCTGAATTCGCAAATACCAGCCCATAAGGGTCTGCTCCAGGTCTTTGACGTCCGCTCGAATAATTTCAATTTCGCTCAAACCCCCGAACAACATCGCATAGATGATGGCACGATCCCTTTTGTCGATTTCTGTTATCGAGGGTAAGCTATTTACTAGTTGTTCTACGTCACTCTGCGAAAGGATCTTCCGGGAATGGGTACTTGGGCGCCGGTTTCCTTTGACCTGCTTCGCGGGATTCTCTTTTAACAGGCCCGAATCGACCAAAAACTGGCAAAACCGACGAACAGCGGTCAAATAGGTTGAAACCGACACTTGATGCAGACCCCTTTCCTCCATCAGATAGGTCTTATACGCTTCAATCTCAGCGGATTGGAAGGAAAAATCACGCCCGGTTGCGGCGAACCAACGTTCAAACTCATTCAACGACCGGCGATACGTCCCAACCGTCTCATGGCTTTTCTCCCGCAGATACGTGCGAAGAAACTCTTGAATTTGAACGGAGAGTTGGCCACTAGTAAATAGGAGTCCAGCGGGGCTTGAACTCTTATCTGAGCCAGGAGAATCTGAGGGAAACCCCATAAACGGGATACGAATTGTGCGGATGATACAGGTTTACCGCCACTTGCGGCGAAAATCCGTACCCAAAGGACGCACCTTTTTGCCTAAATGTCAATAACGGACATTAAATGTCTCCATTGGGTCCAAAGGACTCCATTACTTCGACATACTTACGCAAAAATGACGACCCCATGGCCCCATCTACAATTCGGTGGTCGTATGACAGAGAGACGTACATCATGCTTCTGATTCCGATGGTGTCTCCGTAGCGTTCATCTTCAATAACGACGGGCCGCTTCGTAATAGCACCTGTGGCTAAAATCGCTACCTGAGGTTGGTTGATGATGGGCGTTCCCATGATCGATCCTAGCGAACCAACATTGGTAACGGTAAACGTACCACCCTGAAGCTGATCGGGCATTAATTGTTTGGAACGAGCCCTCTCGGCTAGGTCGGCGGCCGCATGTGCCATACCGATGACGTTTTTCTGACCCGCATCTCGAATGACGGGAGCAAGTAAACCCGTTTTTCCCAAGGCAACGGCGATTCCTATGTGGTAGTCTTTTCGGACATGAATTTCGTTCCCCACAACGGACGCGTTCATAATGGGGTGCTCTTTGAGCGCTTCAACCGCAGCAAACACAAAAAACGGGGTATACGTTAATTTTATCCCTTCGCGCTTTAAAAAAGCGTCTTTGTTACCTTCTCGCAGCTTTACGAGGTTGGTAACATCGATTTCGGCGAACGATGTCACGTGAGCCGAAGTGGCTTTAGAACGGACCATGTGCTCAGCAATGATTTGCCGCATACGATCCATTTTAATGACCTCAACCCGGCCATCTGGACTCGCCTGAACGGGCGTCGGCTCAAACGTTACAGCCGGACGTGGTGCAGCGGGGGCCATTGGGGCTGGAGCCGCTGGTGTCAAAGTCGCTGCAGGTGCTGGCGCTGCTGTTTGAACGTTGCCACGAGTACTCAAGTAAGCTACGACATCTGCCTTTGTCACTCTTCCTTCGTGACCTGTGCCGTTTAACGACGACAGTTCAGCAATGGATACGTTTTCTCTTCCCGCAATCGAGCGTACGAGTGGCGAAAAGAATTCACCACTTGGACCGGTTCTAGGTATGGGTGATCCATCGCCTGAGGCTGCAGCTGCTCCAGAATCCATTTTCACGAGGACTGGGGGCGCAGCGGCTGCCGGAGACATGGAAACTGAAGGGGCTTCTGATGATTTTGTCAGAGGCGCCGCGGCAGGAGCCATCTGCGCGGATTCCTTTTCGGGTTGAGCCGTAGGAGCCGTACTTGCTGCTCCGGTTGAAGCCGCCACAGAAGTTGCAATAACGGCGATTTTCGTTCCGACATCTACCGTTTCGCCTTCCGCAATTAAAATCTCGTGCACAAAGCCGGCCGACGGAGAAGGAACTTCCGTGTCTACTTTGTCGGTTGCGATTTCTAACAGGGTCTCGTCTAAATCGATGGCATCCCCGGGTTTTTTATGCCATACGAGGACGGTGCCTTCCATGATGCTTTCGCCCATTTTCGGCATGAATACATCAACTAAACCCGCAGCCGCTGGGCCATTGGATGACATGGGGCCTGCCGAAGCGGAAGAACCAGTGCTCGGAGCCGGCGCGGATGCCGGTGGTGGTGCCGGCAGTGGTGCCGCTGCTGCCGGTTGGGCAGCAACCGGAGCCGGGGCTGGAGTCGCGGCGGCGGCTGGTTGGACCACAACTTTAGGCGTTGTCGCACCGACGCCAACGGTCACATCCGTTTCAATGATGGCAATGATGGTCCCGACATCCACCGTTTCGCCAGCTTCAACCCTTATTTCTGCCAATATCCCTGCGGCAGGAGAAGGAACTTCGGTGTCCACTTTATCGGTGCCGATCTCTAAAAGGGCTTCATCCAACTCGACGACGTCGCCGGGTTTTTTAATCCACTCAATTACAGTGCCTTCTGTGATGCTCTCGCCCATTTTGGGCATCGAAACTTCAACTTTGGCCATGGGACATCTTCAGGGTTTGATGGGCGTCAGTTAAACTGACAAAACTGGACTAGTAAACGGTTCGTTGGTGATACGCTCGAGGAGCAATCTGTTTCAGATTGCTCCTCGAGCCATACAACCAAATAATTTAGGCGATTAAAGGCGCAATGACCAAAGCTACTACAGCGATTAATTTGATCAGAATGTTAAGCGATGGGCCGGACGTGTCTTTCAATGGATCCCCAACGGTATCTCCCACTACAGAAGACTTATGAGCTTCAGAGCCTTTTCCGTATTTCTTTCCATCAATAGTTACGCCGCTCTCAATCATTTTTTTCGCATTGTCCCATGCACCGCCCGAGTTGGACTGGAATATGGCGAAAAGCACTCCGGAAACAGTAACACCGGCCAACAAGCCTCCTAACATGCTTTTGTCAATGAATCCGATCACGACTGGCACAATTACCGCCATCATTCCTGGAAGGATCATCTCACGAATAGCTGCTTTGGTTGAAATTTCGATACAGCGCTCGTGATCCGCTTTGGCCGTTCCCTCTCTTAGACCCGGGATCTCGGCGAACTGACGTCCAACTTCTTTAATCATTTCAGCTGCCGCACGGCCTACTGCGCCCATGGTCATGGCAGAAAACACGTAAGGAAGCATGGCTCCTAATAACAGGCCGCCCAAAATAGTTGGATTTGCAACATCGATGTTGGGAACACCGGCTTGCTGCATAAACGCTGCAAACAGTCCCAGAGCCGTCAACGCTGCCGAGCCAATGGCAAAGCCTTTACCGATAGCTGCCGTGGTGTTACCTACCGCATCTAACTTGTCCGTACGTTCGCGCACTTCTTTAGGTAATTTTGCCATTTCTGCGATACCACCGGCATTGTCCGAAATCGGACCGTACGCATCAACAGCCAACTGAATACCTGTAACTGATAGCATTCCCACAGCTGCAATCGCGATTCCGTACATCCCAGCGAAGGAAAATGCTCCAATAATGCTGAGCGCTAATACGATGGCAGGAATACCTGTTGAGTACATACCGACGCCGAGGCCAGCAATGATGTTGGTTGCTGCTCCCGTTACCGACTGTTTGACAATTCCCGTTACCGGCGGCTTGTCGGTAGCGGTGTAATATTCTGTGACTAGGCCGATTATCGTTCCCGCGCCCAATCCAATAAGTACCGCGTAATACACGCCAACCGCAGTGAATTTTTCCGCTCCAACCATCCAGCTTTCAGGAAGCATCATGGTGATGATGAAATAGGAAAGCACCGCCATGAGGCCTGCTGCACCAAATTCGCCAATATTGAGACCGTGCTGCGGATTGCCACCTTCTTTTACTTTTACAAAGAATGATCCGACGATGGATACCAAGATTCCAACTCCTGCCAGGACTAGAGGAAGAATAATGGCGCTTAATTCTCCGAAAGCACCGGTTTGAAACTCGCTGAGACTCAAAAAGGCCGTTCCCAAAACCATGGTACCAATAATGGATCCTACATAGCTTTCAAACAAGTCTGCTCCCATTCCAGCGACATCGCCCACGTTGTCCCCAACATTGTCTGCGATGGTTGCCGGGTTACGAGGATCGTCTTCAGGGATGCCTTCATATACTTTCCCTGCAAGGTCAGCTCCAACATCGGCTGCTTTGGTATAAATACCACCCCCAACGCGGGCAAAAAGAGCGATTGAGGAGGCTCCAAGCGAAAAACCAGAAATCACACTGATAACCTTGATGGTATCCCAATCGGTAAAGCTGTTGTAAGCGATGAAAAGCGAGCCTAAGCCAAGAATTCCGAGACCAACCACGCAAAGTCCCATAACTAAACCGCCGGAGAACGCGACGTTAAGAGCAGGAGCAAGTCCGGTTCTAGCGGCATTAGTCGTCCGTACGTTGGCCTTTGTGGCCACGTTCATCCCAATAAAGCCGGCAAGCGCACTACAAAATGCTCCCACGACGAACGAAACAGACATCATCCACGATGAGTGTTCCAATCCAAAGTTAGCCCACGCCAGTAAAATGGCTACGACTATTACGAAAACAACCAATACGCGATATTCCTGACGAAGAAATGCTCGCGCACCTTCTGCGATTGCTTGGGCCAGTTCGGCCATTAATTCGGTTCCTACTTCCTGCTTATTAACCCATTGTGCACGGGTATATGCGTACAAAAGGGCAAGAATTCCAGTGATTGGAACCAGATAGGTCAATGTGGCAATATCCATTGCTAAGAAGATCCTCTCAATTGTAAAAGAGCCTAGGGCCCTAAAAATTAGAAATAGGCTGAATCCGCGAAAAATACCGTTTTCCAGTTTCTTTTTATGTTCGTTAACCAAGAATTTTATGTTGGTGGAAGCGCTTCCAGAATAAACCTTCTCAGATGCAATCCAGCGCCTCTTAGGGTACTTTTGAATGCCTAGTTTTCTAAACGAGAAAAAAGCCATCTTAGGGGGCTTAAAGGCGTGTCCACACCATCCAACTGAGAACTCCCAACCAACTCTTTAATCGTATGTCCTCGAACTTCCCTGTAGTTTCGTTTAAAGGAATGGTTTTACCATTGGTCCTATCGATCCTTTTAGGTACGGGAGAAACGTTAGCGCAATCCAAAATTGACCTGATCGCTTCCAAGGACAACACGTTGTATGAACAAGCCGCTGGGGGGATCAGCAATGGAAGCGGAGAATTTCTGTTTGCTGGAAGGACCAGTTCGGCCGCAGAATTGCGTCGAGGTTTGATCCAATTTGATCTGGGTCTCGCGATTCCCGCCGGCGCTCGGATTGATAGCGCGGTCGTTACACTACGCATGTCAAAAAGCGTGGCGGGTACCAATAGTGTTGGGCTACACCGAATGCTGGCCAATTGGGGTGAATCCACTTCTGATGCCCCTGGTGAAGAAGGCTCGGGTGCACCAGCAGCAACAGGGGATGCTACTTGGACGCACAGTATGCATACCAGCACGGCTTGGAGTACCGTGGGCGGTCAATTCGAAAGCGAGTCCGATGCTAGCCGAAATGTGGGCAATACGGGCTTTTATTCGTGGCGGGGTGCTGCCCTGGCCGCAACCGTCCAAAGTTGGCTGGAAAACCCATCATCCAATTTTGGATGGGCCATTCTGGGAGATGAACAAGCTTCTTCGCGTACCACTAAAAGGTTTGATTCGAGAGAAAACTCGGTAGCCATTAACCGCCCGAAAATCAGCATTTATTATAGCGTTGGCGTCGGAACGGAAGAAGAAAGGGCAGTGCCGACAAGCTTTGCTAATTTGACCGCCTACCCCAACCCTGTATCGGGCAGTTTACACATTAGGTTTGAATCTAGCGGGTCTGAAACCGTCCAGATGGAACTGGTCGACATGCTGGGGCGCCGAGTTTCTTCGCTTGGATCACATGCGAAAATAGCCGGACTTCAAGAGTACACCTTGCCCACAAATGGTATGCACCCCGGGATATACATTCTACGTGTTTCCAACCCGTCGAATCAGATATCCAAAATCGTCGTGGTTCAGTAGGGCATCAGGGCCTTTCGCAAACAAACCTAGTACCGGTTCACTAGGCCATCGGGGCCTTTCGTAAATCACCCATTGTACCGGTTCATGGCCGTCATAAGGCCTTCCGTGACGAAAGCCAGAGCGGCATCCCGTGCTTTTTCAACGGCTGGGTTAATTACGAGGCGCTCTTCTTCGGTGAACCCTTCCAGCACGTAGTTGGCTTGTTGTCCTGGACCAAAGCTATTTCCAATTCCTATTCTCATGCGCGCGAATCTGTTGGAGTCTAGCCAATCTGCGATATCCTCCAGGCCGTTATGCCCTCCCGTACCGCCTTCGCCCCGGATGCGAAGAATGCCGGGAGCTAGGTGCAGATCGTCCACAATGACCAAAATATCCTGAGGAGTAATGCCGTTTTTGCGCACCAACTCCTCTACAGCGACCCCGCTCCTATTCATAAAGGTCTGCGGCTTTACCAAACCAAGCTTGCGCGCTCGCCACGACCCCCAGGCAATGAGCGACTGACCCTTTTGTTTAAACGGTTCCTTAATACGTTCGGAAAGGGCATCAATCACTTCAAAACCGATATTGTGGCGGGTTTTGTCGTAGGTCGAACCAGGATTGCCTAGTCCAATGATCAATCGAATAGGGGCAGCCATCTGAAATCAGGTCATTTAGGGGAAGCAGCGTGCGGTGCAGACAATATAAGTCTGGTAAAACAAAAGAAGCCGGGGTCGCGCAACGCGCGACCCCGGCTTAAAAGACTCAAGGAAAGCTTCCTGGAAGAACGAACTAGTTTTCTTCGTCCTCAGGAGCCGGAGCAACAGTAGCTTCGTGCTCAGCTGCAGCTGCAATAGCTGCTGCTTCTTCTTCTTCCTCTTCTGCGATTGAAAGAGCCGTACGAGGACGGACCACAGATACCATGGTCTGATTCATAGGGGCCTTAATTTCAATGCCTGGAAGGTTCAATGTCCGTACCAGAATCGATTGTCCGATCTTCAACTTCGAAATATCGATGCTCAAGAAATCAGGCAGATATTCTGGTAAACACTTGATGGCCACCTTGTTAACAAAGGTTTTTAGCGATCCGCCATTTCTGACGCCAACCGCATTTCCTGAGTAATGAACAGGTACTTTGATCGTGATTTTTTCCTTCGCGTTCAACACCTGAAAATCGGCATGTATGGCATAATCCGAAATGGGATGAAATGCTACATCCTTTAGAACGCAGCTATACGTTTCGCCATCAAGAATGACCTTCACCGTATGAAATTCGTTCGTGTGGATCAATTTCCTTAGGCTAAGCCGAGGAACTGAAAAGGTACGGGGCTCGGTTCCGTGTCCGTACAGCACGCAAGGAACTGAGTCCTCTCTGCGGGCGGCTTTTGCTGCCGTCTTACCAGCCGGCCTGGCTTTCGCTTCTAGCGTGATGACATCCATGACTATATACCTACTAAGTGTTGTAAAATTTGGTTTACGATAAAAACAGCGTCGAAACTGAATCGTCGGTGTAAATGCGGCGGATTGCATCGGCAAAAATACCTGCTACACTGACAACTTTGATTTTTTCCGAAGAACGAGCCAAAGGAATCGTATCGGTAACAAGCAGACTTGTCAACGCTGAATTTTCTATGCGATCGTACGCAGGCCCGGAAAGCAAAGGATGCGTTCCTGCGGCCAATATTTTCAATGCACCTGCTTCTTTCAAAGCGTTGGCTGCATTTGTTAAGGTTCCAGCCGTATCAATCATATCATCGATGATTAAGACATTTTTGCCTTCAACCTCACCAATAATATTCATGACTTCGGCTACGTTTTGGGTCGGGCGTCGTTTGTCAATAATTGCGAGGTCCGCTCCAAGCCGTTTAGCATAAGAACGCGCCATTTTAACACTTCCAACATCCGGAGCTACGACCACGAGATTATCGAGGCTTTGCTTTTTGAAGTAATCAGTGAAAATGGCTGAACCGTACAAATGATCCACTGGAACGTCGAAGAATCCCTGAATCTGTGACGCATGAAGATCCATGGTCAGCACTCGATCCACACCCGCCGTGGTCAACATATTGGCTATTAATTTGGCCGCAATAGACACGCGAGGTTGATCTTTTCGTTCTTGACGAGCGTACCCAAAATAGGGAATTACGGCCGTTATTCGCCCTGCAGAAGCCCTTTTGGCAGCATCGATGAGCAAAAATAGCTCCATCCAGTTATCTGCGTTGGGCTGTGTGCTTTGAATCAGAAATACGTCACGACCCCTGATCGACTCTTCGTAATGAACATAAATTTCACCATCAGAAAAGTTTTTAATCTCAACGAGACCTAATTCCTGCCCGTAAGCCGCGGCAATGCCTCTGGCCAGAGATGGATTAGACCGTCCTGAAAAAATACTGATGGGATGATTACTGGTCATTAAAAAGCCCTAACTAGAGCTAATAAGTCTTATTTGTTGTTGCCCGGGGAGGATTCGAACCTCCACGTACGGCTTCAAAGGCCGCTGTCCTGCCATTAGACGACCGGGCAGTGAAATACCTAAATGCCGAAATGGCGGGTAAATCAAGGTTTCGCCGTTCGGGCCGGGACCCAAAACTGTACAGACCTGAAAAAATAAGGATATTTTGATCTTGGCGCAACGAGAAGGAGCAGCCCAATGATTCACCTTACAAAATTCACGTCCCTACCATATTTCCGGAAAATGCGGACAAGCTCTTCAATGGAAATGGCTTCAATCGTGCCCTGGTACCCTTTTACGGATGATGCGCGCAGCAGTGCATTGTAGATGGCTTCTTCGGTAGCTTCGACCGCAGCTTCAAAAAGCGGCGAAATGTCATTATTCGAAAGTCCGGCACTTCCATTCTGCGACGCATTTCGCCGAACTTCCGGAGCCGTTGAAAATGCTATGGCGTAGTCTCCACTGCCGTTGGTGGCCGGAGAGCCGGTTCGCCCGATGGCCAACATGGCCCGGCTGGCCAATCGCTCGAGGTTTCGATCCGATAACGGCGCGTCGGTAGCCAGTACCACGACCACCGAGCCATCGGCATCTCCCCTATCCATCTCCCGTTTTAAATAGTACTGTTGCATTTCTTCGCCGACAGGCACCCCGTCGATCTGAAGGATTCCACCATAGTTCGTCTGAACCAGGGCTCCAACGGTGTACCCACCTAAAGAAACGGGGAGTCTACGAGAACTCGTCCCGATGCCTCCCTTCCATCCAAAAGAAACTGTCCCAGTCCCCGCGCCGACGGTTCCCTCTTGTACCTCTCCTGAAGTCGCCTGCTCAATGGCCTCAATCACGTGCTCTTCTCTCACGTGGCGACCTCGAATATCGTTCAAGAAACCGTCGTTGGTTTCGCCAACCACCGCGTTGACGGATCGCACATTTTCATTTCCTGGTTGAAGGAGTGTCCACGAATTGATGCCCTCCATTCCCTGCGCTATCGACAAGGTGTTCGTCAGCACGATGGGGGTTTCGATTTCACCCAGTTCCAATATCTGGGTACTCCCGGCAAACTTTCCATATCCGTTACCTTGGAAAAAGCCAGCTGGTACCTTGTCCTGATACAGGTTTCCGCCGTGCGGCAGGATGGCCGTTACCCCTGTTCGAATGCTATCTCCTGCCCAAAGAGTTACCTGGCCAACCAAGACTCCTTCGACATCGGTAATTGCATTCAATGGGCCGGGAGCCAAAATGCCAGGAGCAATTCCAATTTCCCGGGCCCGAGGCCTTTCCGATGCTTCTTTGGACAAAAGCCTCTCCTTAAGAGTGTCTGTCGGTCGGATTTGTCCATTAGTTTGAAAAACTAAAAAACAACATCCAAGCGCTGCCGCAAGGAACACGGGACTTAAAAAGGTTCTTGCGAATGCAAAAATCCTTTCAATCGAAAAATTAAACCTTAAAAAAAGCATATTTTGCACCCTTGCTAGTCATAGAC